>NZ_JAALEF010000216.1:0-13109 GCF_014145245.1 Dietzia sp. B44
CGGCCTGCACCGCGATCGGGATCAGGGCGTTGCCCACCAGGACGGCGACGGCGGCGACCCCACCCACGACCGTCGCCGCGGCACGGCTCCGGACGCCCGTCACCCCGAGATCGCCCGCCGCCGTGCGGACGCCGTGCGCCACGTGTACCGCCAGCAGGACCATGGTGATCCCGTAGAACGCGGCCACCCACGGCCTGGCGAAGCTGGCCACGAGGTTCGAGTACGCCGAACCGGGGACGAAGGAGTCACTGGCGGCGGGCGGTGTGCCGGTGGTCATGTCCAGGACGTGGAAGACCACGAACAGCAGCATCACCACGCCGGTCAGCATCATGGATCGCGCGCCGAAGGAACCGGCGGTCAGACCGGTGCGACGACGACGAGGACCCGCCGACGCCCGGGACCGTCGCGCGAGCACCACCGAGCACCAGATGTGTGCCACCAGGCTCAGCACCAGCACCACCCGCAGGGCCCACAGCACCCCCTCGTGCGGCACCAGGGGATAGAGCAGCGTCCGCAGCCACTCGGCGTAACCGTCGAAACCGGACGCACCGCCGAACACCTTGAGGTTGCCGATCATGTGCACCACGACGAACGAGGTGAAGACCAGGCCCGTCACGGCCATGACCGTCTTCGCGGCCCAGGTGGGCAACACAGGGGTACGCCGGAGGTGAGGCCTCCGGGCCCTGACCGGGACGTGCGGGGCAGCGACCTCGGTCACGCGCGGACACCTCCTTACGGGAACGCGCGCCAGTCTAGGTCCGCCCACGCCGCCCGGGGCCGGGATGAGGACGGGGGTCGTCGTCCATACTGGGCACCGTGAACACCACCTGGATCATCATCGCCGTCGTCGCCGTCCTGTTGCTCGCCGTGCTCGCGCTGGTCGTGGGCCTGCAGCTGCGCAAGAAGCGACAGATCTCGCTGAGCAGGCCGGAGGAGCGCAGGGAACTCACCCGTGAGGAACGCTCCGGCAACTACCAGGCGGGGACGGGTTTCTCGTTCACCGAGGCGGGCGGGACCGCCACCGCGGCACCCCCGAGGGAACCCCTGCCGCGCGAGACGTCCCGGTCGGTCGAGACACCCCGCCCCGTCGAGACACCCCGCCCCGTCGACACACCCCGCCCGGCCGACACGGTCGAGACCCCCCGGTCGGTCGAGACGCCGGTCGTGCCCGAGCCGGACACCGAACCCGGTCCGAGCGACGACACGGTCGTCGTGGAACCCGCGCCCGTCGAACCGGTGGTGGTACCGCCGGAGGTCCCGGACGAGGAGGTCCCGGTCCCCACGACCGAGCTGATCACCGGGGCCCCCTCCCCGGTCGCCCCCGTCGAGCGGATCGACCCGTCCGAGGGGCGCCTGGACCGCCTCCGCGGTCGGCTGGCGCGCTCCCAGGGCGCCGTGGGTCAGGGGCTGCTCGGGCTCCTGGGCGCAGGTGATCTCGACGAGGACGCGTGGGAGGAGATCGAGGACACGCTGATCATGGCGGACCTGGGCACCACGGTCACCCAGCGCGTCGTCGACCGCCTGCGTGAGGACATCGCGACCAGGCAGATCCGCACGGAGGCCGAGGTCCGGGGCCTGTTGCGGCAGGCCCTCGTGGACAACCTCCACCCCGAGTACGACCGCTCGCTTCGTGCGCTGCCGAACAACGGCACCCCCGCCGTGATCCTCGTCGTCGGGGTCAACGGCACCGGCAAGACCACCACCACCGGCAAACTCGCCCGCGTCCTGGTGGCGGACGGACGCCACATCCTGCTCGGTGCCGCCGACACCTTCCGCGCAGCGGCCGCCGACCAGCTCCAGACCTGGGCCGAACGGGTCGGAGCGGAGGTCGTGCGGGGCAAGGAGGGCGCGGACCCCGCGTCGGTGGCGTTCGACGCGGTCGCCCGGGGTGTCGAGACCGGGGTGGACGCGGTCCTGGTGGACACCGCCGGCCGCCTCCACACCAAGACCGGGCTCATGGACGAGCTCGGAAAGGTCAAGCGGGTCGTGGAGAAGAAGACCCCGGTCGACGAGGTGCTGCTGGTGATCGACGCGACGACGGGGCAGAACGGCCTCATGCAGGCGCGCGTGTTCAAGGAGGTCGTCGACATCACCGGAGTGGTGCTGACCAAGCTCGACGGCACCGCCAAGGGCGGCATCGTCTTCCAGGTCCAACACGAACTCGGGGTCCCGGTCAAGCTCGTCGGACTGGGCGAGGGAGCCGACGATCTGGCGCCCTTCACGGCGGACGCCTTCGTCGACGCCCTGCTCGGGACCTAGGACGCGCGGGTACCCAGGACACACGATCGGAACCACAGGGCCGGCCACGTTACAGACCGGAAACACGCCCGCGCATCGACCGAAACAGCGGAAAGGAATTCTTCTGAACCGAGAGTGAGTGACAAACGCTCACCATGGAGACGAGGAGGACCTCACCGTGAGAGGTGACAGTGTCTTGTTGCTCGCCCAGGAGGCGACAACGGAGATCGATGCGGGAGACACGGCCTGGATGCTCATGGCGGCATCCCTGGTCCTGCTCATGACGCCCGCACTGGCGATGTTCTACGGCGGGATGTCCCGCCAGAAGTCAGTGCTCAACATGATGATGATGTCGTTCAGCGCGATGGGGGTCGTCGGGATCGTCTACGTGCTGTGGGGCTGGTCGATGTCCTACGGCGAGCAGGACGTCCTCGGGCTGTTCGCCAACCCCTTCGAGATGTTCGGTCTCGCCGGGGTGATCGGCGACGCGGACAACTGGGTGACCTCAGCGTCGGGCGCCTACCCGCAGGTCGTCGACGTGGGCTTCCAGGTCACCTTCGCGATCATCACGGTCGCCCTCATCTCGGGAGCCATCGCCGAGCGCGTGAAGTTCGGTACCTGGCTGACTTTCGCCGCCGTGTGGGTCACGCTCGCCTACTTCCCCATGGCCCACATGGTCTGGGGCGGCGGGCTCCTCTCACATTCGGAGAACAGCCTCGCGGCGATGATCTTCGGCACCGTCGACGATGGTGAGGGCGGCCTCGTCGCAGCCGTCGCCCCGGTCGACTTCGCCGGTGGCACGGTGGTCCACATCAACGCCGGTATGGCGGCGCTGGTCCTCGTCCTGCTGATCGGCAAGCGCTACGACTTCGGGCGTACCGCGTTCCGGCCCCACAGCCTCCCGCTCGTCATGCTCGGTGCCGGTCTGCTGTGGTTCGGCTGGTTCGGTTTCAACGCCGGTTCGGCGTTCGGTGCCAACGGGGCCGCCGGCCTGGCCTGGATCAACACCACCGTCGCCACGGCCGCCGCGATGCTCGGCTGGCTCCTCACCGAGCGGATCAGGGACGGTCATCCGACCAGCCTCGGTGCCGCCTCGGGTGTCGTCGCCGGTCTGGTCGCCATCACCCCGGCCGCCGGGTCGGTCCACCCCCTCGGCGCGATCGCCCTCGGTGCCGTGTCCGGCGCCCTGTGTGCCCTCGCCGTGGGACTCAAGCACCGTTTCGGCTACGACGACTCGCTCGACGTCGTGGGCGTCCACCTCGTGGCGGGTCTCTGGGGCACCATCGCCATCGGCCTCCTGGCCACCGGCACCTTCGACACCGATGCCGGCGTGTTCTACTCGGCGGACGGGTGGAAGCTGCTCGTGGTCCAGATCGTGATCGCCGTGGCGGCGCTCGTCTTCACCGCCATCATGACCGCGATCGCCTACGTGATCTGCCGCCCGCTGGGATGGCGCATCAGCGAGACGGACGAGCAGTCCGGTATCGACGGCGCCGAGCACGCGGAGTCCGCGTACGAGGCCTCCACCAACGCGCTCATCCGTTGAGCCGACATCTGCGAAAGGAACCCCTGACATGAAGCTCGTCACCGCGATCGTCAAGCCGTTCACGCTCGACGACGTCAAGGCAGCACTCGAACAGGCGGGAATCCACGGTCTCACCATCAGTGAGGTCCAGGGTTACGGCCGCCAGAAGGGTCACACCGAGGTCTATCGCGGTGCTGAGTACGCCGTGGACTTCGTCCCCAAGATCCGGGTCGAGGTGGTCGTCGACGACGAGACCGCCGACACCGTCGTCCAACTGATCGTGGATGCCGCGCGAACCGGGAAGATCGGCGACGGGAAGGTCTGGGTGACCCACGTCGAGAGCATCGTCCGGGTCCGCACGGGCGAGGCGGGCGACGCCGCGATCTGATCGACGACACCACGAGGCGCGGTCGACCCCGGACCCGGGGCCGACCGCGCTTCTCCGTCATTCCCCGTGCCTCACCGTCGCTCTCGGTGCACGTGCACGGGCGTTCACAGAAGCGAAACACCGTGGCCGCTGCGAGGTGACACGGCACCGACAGTCTGGAGACACACTCATGAGGGAAAGAGGGACGACGTGAGCCTCACGGGGGACGGTGAGCGGGCCATGGCGCTGCGGGACGGACGCGAGCAGATCCTCTCCGCCACGTCGGCCGACCTCCCCGCGCCGCACCTGCGGGACGCACTGTGCGAGCTGTACGAGATGGAACTCGGACGGCTCGCGGAGGAGGCGGGGATCGGCCCGGGGTCCGGGTTCGCCCTGGTGGCCTTCGGCGGGCTCGGCCGGCGTGAGGTGCTCCCGTACTCCGATCTCGACCTGGTGCTGGTGCACGAGAGACGACCCGACCGCGACGTCGGTGAGCTCGCCGACGCCATGTGGTATCCCCTGTGGGACTCGGGCGTGGGCCTGGACCACAGTGTGCGGACCGTGGACCAGTGTCTCGCGGTGGCGGCTGCGGACGTCTCGGTGGGATTGAGTCTGTTGGACGCCCGCGTGATCGCCGGGGACGCGGACCTGGGCGCGCTCGTGGTCGACGGCGCCCGGCGACAGTGGCGTGACCAGATCGCCTCCCGGTTCGACGATCTCGTGGCCTCCGCGGTGGCCCGGCGTCAGCGGTCCGGGGTGATCGCGCACCGGAGCGAACCCGATCTGAAGAACGGCGTGGGCGGTCTGCGGGATTCGCAGTTGGTCACCGCGCTCGCCGTGGCACACCTCAGCGACGGACGACCGGTCGTCCCCGGAGGGCTGACGACCGCGCACCGTCTCGTGCTCGACGCGCGGACCGAGCTCCACCGGGTGAGCGGGCGGCCCCGGGAGGTGCTGCACGCCGAGTACGGGGACGAGGTCGGACAGGCGCTCGGGCTGGGGGATCGCTTCGACCTCGCCCGTGCGCTCAGCGACGCCTCCCGGACCATCGCGTTCACCGCGGATCAGGCCATCCGTGGCTCGTGCGCGTCGCTGTCCTCCCGCGGTCTGACCGGGCTGCTCCGCAGATCGCCGGTCCGCAGACCACTGGACGACGGCGTGGTGGAGCACGCCGGAGAGGTGGCACTCGCGAGGAACGCGCGTGTCACCGAGGACCCGTGGCTCCCACTCCGGGTGGCGGCGGCGGCGGCCCGGTTCGGGTTGCCCGTGGCCGGTTCGACCCTCGGGGTACTGGTGGAGCGTTCGCCGGTCCCCGAGGGTCGGTGGCCCGCCGAGGCGCTGTCGGACCTCCTCGTCCTGCTGGGCTCCGGCGAGGGCCAGGTGCCGGTCGTCGAGGCGCTGGACCGGAGCGGGCTGTGGGAGCGGATGCTCCCCGAGTGGTCGGAGGTGAGGGATCTGCCCGCGAGGGACCGGGCTCACGTCTACACCGTCGATCGTCACCTGGTCCAGACCGCCGTGGAGGCCTCCCGGCTGACCACCTCGGTCGCGCGGGCGGATCTGCTCCTGTTGTCGGCGCTGCTGCACGACCTGGGCAAGAGTCGCGAGGGCGATCACAGCGAGACGGGCGCCGAGATGGTCGGCCCGATAGTGCGACGCATGGGGCTCGGTCCCGGCGACGTCGACACCCTGGTCCGGATCGTCCGGCACCATCTGCTGCTGGCCGCGACCGCGACCAGACGTGATCCCTCGGACCCGGCGACGGCCGACTCGGTGCTGGCCACGCTCGATCGGGACGCGACCGCCTTCGACGTGCTCGCCACGCTCACCGAGGCCGATTCGCTGGCCACCGGGCCGACGGTCTGGACCCCGGGCCGGGCCAGGGCGCACGAGATGCTGGTCGACGCGTGCCGGGACCGGATGGGGTCGCACCCCGGCGCGGTCGAGGCGCCGACCGTCGACGCCACCCGGCCGCACGGCCCCCCCGACGTCGTGGTGGACCTGCGCCCCGCCGGGACGGGGACCAACCACGAGATCACCCTCGTGGTCCCCGGCTCGGGCAAATCGCTCGCGGTGACCGCGGAGGTCCTCGCCGCCCACCGGCTGGAGATCGTCGACGCGGAGATCGACCTGCGCCCACCCGGTGGGGTGCGCGCGAGGATGACGGTGTCCACCCGTTTCGGCGACCCAGTCGACCCGAAGGTGCTCCGCCAGGATCTGCGTCGGGCGGTCGACTCGGGGGTGTCGGCCTCGCTGAGGGCCGCGCTCGCACGCAACGCTTCCCGCCTGATCGGACCGCCCCAGGCCAGGTCCTCGGTCCTGGTCAATCGACGGACGGATGCCGACGGCATCCTGCTCGAGGTGCGGGCCGAGGACAGACCGGGGTTGTTCGCCAAGGTCATCGCGTCGATCCTGGGCAAGGGGGCGAGGATCGACTGGGTCGTGGTGCGGACCCGCGGCGCCGCGGTCGAGGACGTCTTCGCCCTGTCCGGCCCCGGAGCGGTGCTCAGCACGGCCACGGAGGTGGAGTCCCTACTGCCCCGGCGCGATCCCGCCACGCCCGGCGTCGGGCGTGCCGATACCCTGTGAGCAGTCGTCGTCGACGACGCCGGGGCCACCACGCCCCCGGCCCGCGACCCAGGGAGCTGTAGCCGTGTTCGATTCCTTGTCCGATCGCCTGGCAGGTGCGCTCAAGGACCTGCGCGGAAAGGGGCGGCTCAGCGACGCCGACATCGATGCGACGGCGCGCGAGATCCGCCTGGCGCTGCTCGAGGCGGACGTCGCCCTCCCCGTCGTGCGCACGTTCATCTCGCGCGTCAAGGAACGGGCCAAGGGCTCCGAGGTGTCCGAGGCCCTCAACCCCGCGCAGCAGGTCGTCAAGATCGTCGACGCCGAGCTCACCGCGATCCTGGGCGGCGAGGCGCGGCGCATCGAGTTCGCCAAGCAGCCCCCGACGGTGATCATGCTCGCCGGTCTGCAGGGTGCGGGTAAGACCACTCTGGCGGGCAAGCTCGCGTACTGGCTCAAGGGCCAGGGTCACACCCCGCTCCTCGTGGCGTGTGACCTGCAACGGCCGGGTGCGGTCGACCAGCTCCGGATCGTCGGCGAGCGCGCCGGCGTGCAGGTCTTCGCGCCCCATCCCGGCACGTCCGTCGGGGGAGACGGCGAAGTCGTCGGTGTGCAGGAGCCGGTGACCGTGGCCCAGCGGGGCCTCGCGCACGCCCGTGCCAAGATGCACGACGTCGTGATCGTCGACACCGCCGGCCGGCTAGGTATCGACGACGAGCTCATGGCCCAGGCCAGGGGCATCCGTGACGCGGTCCAGCCGGACGAGACCTTCTTCGTCCTCGACGCGATGATCGGCCAGGACGCCGTGATGACCGCGGAGGCCTTCCGCGAGGGGGTCGGCTTCACCGGCGTCGTCTTGACCAAGCTCGACGGCGACGCCCGTGGCGGCGCCGCGCTGAGCGTCCGCGAGCTCACCGGCACGCCGATCATGTTCGCCTCCGACGGGGAGAAGCTCGAGGACTTCGACGTCTTCCACCCCGACCGCATGGCGAGCCGGATCCTGGGCATGGGCGACGTGCTCTCGCTCATCGAGCAGGCCGAGACCGTCTTCGATGCCAAGGACGCGGAGAAGACCGCGGCCAAGATCGGCTCGGGGGAGCTCACGCTCGAGGACTTCCTCGACCAGATGCTGATGATCCGCAAGATGGGCCCGATCGGAAACCTGCTGGGCATGCTGCCCGGGGGCAAGGAGATGAAGGCGGCCGTCGGCGACATCGACGAGAAGTACCTGGACCGTATCCAGGCGATCATCCGGGGGATGACGCCGGAGGAGCGGGCCGATCCCAAGATCATCAACGGATCCCGCCGCCAGCGCATCGCCAAGGGGTCCGGTGTCACGGTCACCGACGTCAACCAGTTGGTGGACCGGTTCTTCGAGGCCCGCAAGATGATGAGCCGCATGGCGGGACAGATGGGCATGCCCGGGGCCGGTCGGAAGAACCAGCGCAAGGGCAAGAAGGGCAAGGGCAAGGGCCGCGGTCCGACCCAGCCCAAGAACAGAGGCATGATGCCCGGGGGGATGCCGGGAATGCCCCCGGGGATGCCGGGCATGCCCCCGGGTGGGATGCCGGATCTGTCGCAGATGCCGCCCGGACTCGACACGCTTCCGCCGGGACTCGAGGGCATCGATCTGAACGACCTGAAGTTCCCCAAGCGCTGACCCGGCCGGCCGGGCGGGCGCCGATTGGGTCCAGCGGTCGCGGGGCGTTTAGACTGGTGCGCTGGACGCCGTCACCGGTGGGTCCCGTCGTGCTGGTCGCGAACGGGGGCCCGCGCCGAACGGCGGTCACCCGGAAGGCGAAACCGGGCCCCGCAACAGGTGCGGGAGTCGCTGAATCGCCACGTGACCCGCAAGAGAAAGCGAGACGCCACATGGCCGTCAAGATCAAGCTCACCCGCCTCGGCAAGATCCGTAACCCGCAGTACCGGGTGGTCGTGGCCGACGCCCGCACCCGCCGCGACGGACGCGCCATCGAGACGATCGGGCTCTACCGCCCCAAGGAGGAGCCGAGCTTCATCCAGATCGACTCCGAGCGTGCGCAGTACTGGCTCGGCGTGGGCGCGCTGCCCACCGAGGCCGTCGAGGCGCTCCTCAAGATCACCGGCGACTGGCAGAAGTTCAAGGGCCTCGAGGGCACCGAGGGCACCCTCCGGGTCGCCGAGCCCAAGCCCAGCAAGCTGGAGTTGTTCAACAAGGCGCTCGAGGAGGCCCAGGGCGAGCCGTCCGCCGAGGCCATCACCACCAAGCGCAAGGCCGAGAAGGCCAAGAAGGCCGAAGAGGCGAAGAAGGCCGAGGACGACGCGAAGAAGGCCGCCGCCGAGGCCTCCGAGACCGAGTCCGCCGAGGCCGGGTCACCCGACGCCGAGAACGCCGAGGCCTGAGTCCGATGAGTGACATGGTCGTCGACGCCGTCGACCATCTCGTCCGCGGTATCGTGTCGGATCCCGACGCGGTGTCCGTCAGGTCGAGTGGCGGTCGGCGCGGCACGGTGATCCGCGTGACCGTGTCGCCCGAGGACCTCGGACGTGTCATCGGGCGCGGTGGCCGTACCGCCTCCGCGATCCGGACGATCGTCTCCGCCGTCGGCGGGCCGGACGTGCGGGTCGACGTGGTCGACACCGACCGCTAGTCCCACTCGGAACCCACCCGCACCGGAAGGACACCATGGAACTCGTCGTGGGCCGCGTCGTCAAATCCCACGGAGTCCGCGGTGAGCTGGTGGTGGACGTGCGGACCGACTCCCCCCGTGACCGTTTCGCGGTGGGCGAGCGACTGCTGGGCCGCACCGGCAAGGGGAACAACGTCACGGACCGAGAGGTCACCGTAGAAGCCGCCCGGGATCATTCCGGGCGGCTTCTCGTGCGCCTGGCCGGCGTCTCGGACCGGGACTCCGCCGACGCGCTGCGCGGGATGCTCCTGCTCGTCGACTCCGAGGCGCTTCCGGAGACCGGGGATCCGGACGAGTTCCACGACCACCAACTGGTGGGGCTACGGGCCCTCGACACCGGCGGGGCGGAGCTCGGTGAGGTCACCGAGGTCGTCCACACGCCTGGAGGGGAACTGCTCGCGGTGCGGCTCGCCAACGGAGCAGACGCGCTGGTGCCCTTCGTCACCCGGATCGTGCCCGAGGTGGACCTGGGTTCCGGTACGTGCGTGATCGACCCACCGGAGGGACTACTCGATCTGGGGACCTCGTGACGGGGACCGACGACACGGTTCCCGCTCCGCGACTCCGGCTCGACGTCGTCACCGCGTTCCCGGACTATCTCGCCCCGCTCCGTCTGGCGCTGCCCGGGCGGGCCATCGATCGCGGAATCCTGGATCTCGAGGTCCACGACCTCCGTGCGTGGGCCCACGACGTGCACCGGTCCGTCGACGACACCCCGTTCGGTGGGGGCCCCGGCATGGTCATGAGGCCGACGGTCTGGGGTGAGGCTCTCGACGAGCTGGTTCCCCCGCCCGCGGACGACTCCGCAGAACGGTCTCTCCTCATCGTGCCCACTCCCGCCGGCCGGCCCTTCACCCAGGACGACGCCCACCGGTACGCCCGTCGCGGTCACCTGCTCTTCGCATGCGGCAGATACGAGGGGATCGACCAGCGGGTGATCGACGAGGCCTCCACACGGTTGGACGTGGAAGAGGTGAGCATCGGCGACTACGTGCTCATCGGGGGAGAGGTGGCGGTCCTGGTGATGGCGGAGGCCGTCGTCAGGCTCCTGCCGGGAGTCCTGGGCAACCAGCGCAGCCATGAGGAGGACTCCTTCTCCGACGGGCTCCTCGAGGGGCCGAGCTACACCCGACCCGAGGAGTGGCGGGGACGGCCGGTTCCCGCGGTGCTCAGGAGCGGCGACCACGCGAAGATCGCGCGGTGGCGGCGAGACGAATCACTACGACGCACTGCGCGGCGCCGACCTGAGCTGCTCGATGGCGCAGATCTCCGTCCGGCGGACCTGGAGACGCTCGCCTCCGTCGGCTGGACGCCCCGCGCCGGCTGATTTGGGTCGGGCGGGCCGACAATGGCACACTAGCGAGGTTGATCATCCGGGCGCATCCGTGCGTCCGCGGACGGTCGCGCTGATCCGGGCACGAACCGGTCGTCCCGCCGGGAGGCGGGCGCCAGGGTCCTCTGTCCTCAATTCCTGACATCCGAGGAACACAATGAACACTCTCGACTTCATCGACAACAAGTCACTCCGCGACGACATTCCGGCGTTCCGCCCCGGCGACACGCTCGACGTGCACGTCAAGGTCATCGAGGGCTCCAAGGAGCGCGTCCAGGTCTTCAAGGGTGTCGTGATCCGCCGCCAGGGCGGTGGCGTCCGGGAGACCTTCACCGTCCGCAAGGTCTCCTTCGGCGTCGGCGTCGAGCGCACCTTCCCGGTGCACTCGCCCACCATCGACCACATCGACGTCCTGACCCGCGGAGACGTCCGTCGCGCCAAGCTGTACTACCTCCGCAACCTCCGCGGCAAGGCCGCGAAGATCAAGGAGAAGCGCTGAGCGCGTAGAGCGGGTCGGACTCGGCCGCCGGGTGCGGTGGCCGATCGACTACGCTCGTCCGGGTGAGCAGCACCGAATCACCTGGACAGAACCCCTCCGAGCCGGGCCCCCGAGAAGACGGGGACCCGGCTCGAGGCGTGGGTGGAGGCCGACGCGACGCGCGGACCACCGAGAAGAAGGGCCAGCCCTGGTACATCGAGATCCCCCTGCTGGTGGTGATCGCCCTGGTGCTGGTGTTCGTCTTCCAGACCTTCGTCGGGCGGGTCTACCAGATCCCGTCGGAGTCGATGGAGCCCACGCTGCACGGGTGTGCCGGCTGCACGGGTGACCGGATCTTCGTGGACAAGATCTCGTACCGGTTCGGCGATCCGCAGCCCGGGGACGTCGTGGTGTTCGAGGGGCCGGATTCCTGGAACCAGGGATACCAGTCCATCCGTTCGGACAACCCGGTGATACGGACCCTGCAGGACATCGGAGGGGTCATCGGCATCGTCCCGCCCGACCAGAACGACATGGTCAAGCGCGTGGTCGCCGTGGGCGGACAGACCGTGGGCGGGTGCTCTCCGGACGGCGGCCTCCTCGTGGACGGGGAGCCCCTGGACGAGCCGTACCTCAACGCGGAGCCCGCACTCGAACGCAACCCACTCAACTGCGCGTTCGGACCGGTCACCGTCCCGGAGGGAAACTACTGGGTGATGGGTGACAACCGGGGCAATTCCGCCGACTCCCGCTACCACATGGGCGACGAGTTCCAGGGCACCGTCCCCGGGGGGAACGTCATCGGCAAGGTGCAGGCCATCATCCTCCCGTTCAACCGGATCGGGTCCGTCCCCTCGCCGGACATCCACGCGGGGTGAGCCCGGTCCGACCGGGCCGGGTCAGGGTGACCCGGCGTGACGGACGGCTGGCACTCGAGGCGGCCCTGGGACGGCGCGGCCTCGGGCCGGTCGCCGGGGTCGACGAAGCCGGACGCGGGTCGTGCGCGGGTCCGCTGGTGGTGGCGGCATGCGTTCTGGGTGACCGCCTCCCCCCGGATCTCGCCGACCTCGACGACTCCAAGAAGTTGTCCCCGCCCACCCGGGAACGGCTCCACGACGCCGTGCTGCGGAGGGCGACCGCCGTGTCCGTGGTGGTGATCGAGTCCGATCGGATCGACGAGCGGGGTGTGCACCGGTGCAACCTCGAGGGGATGCGTCGTGCGGTGGCCGCTCTCGACCCGGCACCGGGCTTCGTCCTCACCGACGGGTTCGCCGTGGACGGGCTCGGATGCCAGTCCACGGCGGTGATCGGGGGCGACGCGGTCGTCGCATCCATCGCCGCCGCGAGTGTCCTCGCAAAGGTCACCCGCGATCGGATTATGGTGGACCTCGACCCGAGGTACCCGGGCTACGGGTTCGCCGCCCACAAGGGGTACAGCACCGCGGGTCACGCCAGGGCGATCGAGCAGCTCGGTCCCAGCGACATCCACCGGATGTCGTACGCCAACGTCCGTCGCGCCGCCCAGGCGCATTCGAGGAGCAGCACTAGATGAGCGCCGAGGATCTGGAGAACTACGAGACCGAGATGGAGCTCTCGCTGTACCGCGAGTACCGCGACATCGTCGGTCAGTTCACCTACGTCGTCGAGACGGAGCGGCGCTTCTATCTCGCGAACGCGGTCGAACTGATCCCGAGGTCCGCGGACGGTGAGGTCTACTTCGACGTCCGGATGTCGGACGCCTGGGTGTGGGACATGTACCGGCCTGCCCGTTTCGTGAAGTACGTGCGGGTCCTGACCTTCAAGGACGTCAACATCGAGGAGCTCGACAAGCCCGAACTCCGCCTCCCGGAGTAGTACCCGGCGGCTGGTCCTCCACAGCCTCCGGCGCCTCCACAGGGTGCTCCCGGCCCGATCCGCGTCCAGCGGATCGGGCC
>NZ_JAALEF010000217.1:0-5316 GCF_014145245.1 Dietzia sp. B44
GCGCGTACGGCAGCGGCAAGACAAGGAGCCCGACCCCGGCCGCGACCAGGTCCACCGCGGCCGACACCTCGTCCGGGGTCGCGGCGATCGCGTCGACGGGGTCGAGCCACTGCTCGCCCTCGAGGTCCGCCACGGCCACCGTGTCGAACGCGGCCAGCTCGTGATCCTTCTCCGCCAGCACCGCCATGGTCTCGGTGTACAGCGGCACCCTGAGCAGGCCGGGCGGCGAGGATCGCGGGGCCGCGTCGGGTTCGCGGAGGAAGATCACGTCGAACCCCACGTCCCCGGCGACCCGGGCCAGCGCCGAGCGCGGATCCCCCGAGCGCCGCGCCGAGATCGGCACCTCGGGATTGCGCTCGCGCCACCGGGTGAGCCACTTGTCGGGCTGCACGCCCGGGACGTAGCCGATGGCCAGGCTCCGCCGGTCCGGACCGGTATCCTCGTTCACCCCTCAACGGTAGCCGCTGCTCCGTGAACCCCGGATCAGTGCACCAACCGTGAACAGGCATCTGCCACCGAATCGCCGATCGCGGTGAGGGGCCGCACCCCATCCGGCCGGTACCAGGTCCACACGGAGCTGACCATTCCCAGAATCAGCCGTCCCAGCTCCTCCTCGTCCCGCCGTGGGAACTCACCGGAGTCCATTCCGCGCGCCAGCAACGAGATCCAGTCCTGCTCCACCGCGCGCGAGTGCTCCACCGCCGTCTGGCGCTCTTCCTCTTCTCGCTCAGTGGAACGCGTGGTCTCCAGGATGCCGACGTGGTGCACCAGAATTCGGGCTTGAAGCGCCTCACTGGCGGTGACGTCGTATACACCTCGCACCGCGGCCCGCAGAGCCGATTCAGCATCCACGGAGTCCTTCACGGCCTCAGAGAAGCGCCGATGAGAGTGGTCGAGCTCGGTACTCATGATCGTGAGCAGGCAGTGAGCTTTGGATTCAAAGTAGTGATATAGCGCTGTCTGACCGATTCCCACCTCGTGCGCGATCGTCGCCCACTTGGTGTGCTCGTATCCAGCAGATCCGAAGTGGTCGACCGCGACCCGGAGAATCGCCTTCCTCTTGGACCTGGAACTCTCCATCCTGGCGTGCTGCACCATCCCTCATCCCCCTGACCGTGGCCTCGAACCTCGCGGTTCGGAGTACGTCGCATCCGACTCGGAACCATCCACTCCGGCGCCCCCTGCGCTTGGCCCGCCCCCTACGCTCAGCCCAGGATCGTCCAGTCCTCGAGGCCCTCGTACAGCGGCTTGGCCGCGGCCAGCGCGGACACGCGTCCACGCAGGGCGGTGATGTCGGCGTCCGTACCCGCCGCGAGGGCGGTGCCGATGATGTCCGCGACCTCGCGGAAGTCCTCGGCCCCGAAACCACGGGTGGCCAGCGCGGGCGTACCGATCCGCAGACCGGAGGTCACCATCGGCGGACGGGGGTCGAACGGCACGGCGTTGCGATTGACGGTGATGCCGACCTCGTGGAGGAGGTCCTCGGCCTGCTGGCCGTCGAGGTCGGACTCGCGCAGGTCCACCAGCACCAGGTGGACGTCGGTCCCTCCGGTGAGGACGGACACGCCGGCCTGGCGGCAGTCGTCGGCCATGAGCCGCTCGGCGAGGATCTTGGCGCCCTCGATGGTCCGCTGCTGGCGCTCGCGGAACTGCTCGGTACCGGCGATCTTCATGGCGGTGGCCTTGGCTGCGATCGCGTGCATGAGCGGCCCACCCTGCTGGCCGGGGAACACCGCTGAATTGAGCTTCTTGAACAGCTCGAGGTCATTGGTGAGGATCATGCCGGAGCGCGGCCCGCCCAGGGTCTTGTGGACGGTGGTGGACACGACGTCGGCGTGCGGAACCGGGCTCGGGTGCAGTCCCGCGGCCACCAGGCCGGCGAAGTGCGCCATGTCCACCCAGAGCTTGGCCCCCACCTCGTCGGCGATCTCGCGGAACTTCGCGAAGTCCAGGGTCCGCGGGTAGGCCGACCAGCCGGCGATGATCACGTCCGGCTTCTCCGCCAGCGCCATCTCGCGGACGGTGTCCATGTTGACCTGCATGGTCTCGGGATCCACCTCGTAGGCGGCGACCTCGTACAGCTGGCCGGAGAAGTTGAGCTTCATGCCGTGGGTGAGGTGACCACCGTGCGCCAGGGACAGGCCCATGATCTTGGAGCCCGGCGCCGCGAGTGCCATCAGTACGGCGGCGTTTGCCTGGGCGCCCGCGTGCGGCTGGACGTTGGCGTACTTGGCGCCGAACACCTCCTTCGCGCGGTCCCGAGCCAGGTTCTCCACCACGTCGACGTGCTCGCAACCGCCGTAGTACCGCCGGCCCGGGTAGCCCTCGGCGTACTTGTTGGTGAGCACCGATCCCTGGGCCTGCAGGACCGAGCGCGGCACGAAGTTCTCCGACGCGATCATCTCGAGCGTGTCTCGCTGTCGTGCGAGCTCGCCGGCCATCGCCTCGGCGACCTCCGGATCGAGCTCGGACAGGGAAGCGGTGAACACGTCGGTGTTCGGGTCGGTCATCGTTGCTCCTCGCAGGTGGGCTTCTCACTTCGTACGAATCGTGTCGGGGCCACGGCTCGTCTCGTCGTCGTCAGTCTAGTGCCAGGGCACCTGGAGGCCTCTCCCCCGTGGGCACCTGACACAATCAGCAACCGTGAGCAGACATGCCGGCGACTACACGCCGTACGTCGAGTTCGACCGTCGAAGCTGGCGGCGCCTGCGGCGTGCGATGCCCATGGTGCTCACCGAACAAGACCTCGAGGGCCTCCGAGGCCTGGGCGAACACCTCGACCTCGACGAGATCGCGGAGATCTACCTGCCGCTGAGCCGGCTCATCCACCTGCAGGTATCCGCCAGACAGCGGTTGTTCCAGTCGACCAATCTGTTCCTCGGCGAGACCGTGGACGCCCCGATGCCGTTCGTGATCGGGGTGGCCGGCTCGGTGGCGGTGGGCAAGTCCACCTCCGCGCGTGTGTTGCGCGCGCTGCTGACCCGCTGGGACTCCCACCCCCGGGTGGACCTGATCACCACCGACGGCTTCCTCTACCCCAACCGCGAACTCCAGCGGCGCCAGCTCATGCACCGCAAGGGCTACCCCGAGTCCTACGACCGGCGTGCGCTGTTGAGGTTCGTCACCGAGGTCAAGTCCGGTGCCCCGGTCGTCCGCGCGCCCGTGTACTCGCACACCAAGTACGACATCGTCCCCGACGAGTTCATCGAGGTGAAGCGCCCGGACATCCTCATCGTCGAGGGCCTGAACGTCCTGCAGACGGGCCCCCGGCTGATGGTCTCGGACCTGTTCGACTTCTCGCTCTACGTGGACGCGAAGATCGAGGACATCGAGAAGTGGTACGTCGAGCGCTTCCTGGAACTGCGCAGCACGTCGTTCTCCAACCCCAACTCGCACTTCGCGCACTACGCGGATCTGTCCGACCAGGCGGCCCGGCTCGCCGCCCGCGAGATCTGGATGTCGATCAACCGCCCGAACCTGGTGGAGAACATCCTGCCGACCCGGCCGCGCGCGACGCTGGTGCTGCGGAAGAACTCGGACCACTCCATCCAGCGGCTGCGCCTGCGCAAGATCTGACGCGCTCCCGGGTTCGTTCACTCCGGCGCGGCGCCCGTCTCCCCCACGGGTACGCCACGCCGCCGCAACTCGGCCTCGGCGCGGTCCAGCCCCCCGTGCTCGAGTGCGGCCTGTGGACTGTGATCGCTCCAGACATGGCGCCCGAACCGGCTCACCTCCACCTCGAGCTCACCGGACAGGTGCTCGATCGCGCCCGCCGAGTTCCGCTTCTCCGACGGCAACGGCACGGGCAGCACGTGCGCCCGACCCAGGGGCGCCCGCCCGGTCACGCGGATCCGCCAACCGTAACCGCGCCCCTCGAGTGCCCAGACGTCATCAGCGACCCGCGCCCGGACCGGCGAGACCACGGGGTTTCCCAGCCGGATCACCCGACCATCCGGAAGTCGCACCACGAGGGCGGTGACCTCGGTGCGCAGCGGGCCCGAATGGATCTGCCCGCCGGCGAAGGCCACGCAGGTGTCCGGTTCGGAGAATCCCTGCGCCTGCCCCCACCACCAGGAGTCCGGAAAGCCCTCGGCGCCCCAGTTCTTCTCCCCGTAGACATCGGCGCCGTCGAACTCCCAGTGCCGGCCGTCCAGCTCCGCCCAGCCCCGCGCCCGACCGCCGAGCAACCACGGGTGCCAGTACTGGTTGAGGGCGGGAACGGCCTGGAAGACGCTCGACCCACCGACGGCCCGGTGCGGCCACTCCACGGGATCGGTGATCTCCACGTGGAGGCGGGCCCCCTCGCCCATGTCCACGGTCACCCCGTCCGGTCGGTACTCGAACCGATCCCCGGAGCGGGCCCCCAGGCGGTCGGGATCGGCCCACCCCTCGGGCGCGGCGGCCAGCCGGAGAGACGACGACGTGCCCGACCTCGCGGGTGGCGTCCCCGCCTCGGTAGATGACGACGACGAGGTCGCGCCGACGCCCGGCCGGGGGGCCCCGATCTCCCCTGGCCGGGGAGGCACCTCGTCGGACGCCAGGCCGAGCGTCGCCCAGTGCCCGTCCGGCCCCCGGTTGATCCCGATGAGCGCGATCAGGGCGCGGCCGCGGTCGCGATCGGTCACGCGGAGGAAGTATCCCTCCATGGCCACCCCGTGCGCGCGGAGCGGATCGCCGAAGGGCAGGTCTGCGCCGGTGGCCCGGTAGCGCCGGTGAAGTGTCATGCACGCCAGCGTTCCACAGGGCCCTATGTTGGACACCGTGAACTCGTCATCGATCGGACTCAGGCCACCACGTCACCGCGTCGACCCGCGGTGTCGGCGCTGGTGGACGGCGCAGGTCGCACTGTGGATGGCGGGGCCGCTGGTGGTGGCCGTGGTCCTGGGCCTGGTCCTGTTCCCCTGGGTCCTGCTCGTGGCGGCGGGGTGGGCGGCCGCGACCGCCGTGGCACTGGTCGCGGTACCCCGGGTGCGCTGGGCCATCCACCGGTGGGAAGCGACGGACACGGCGATCTACAGCCGTAGTGGTCTGTTCTGGGAGGAATGGAGGGCCGCGCCGCTCTCCCGGGTGCAGACCGTCGACAAGACCCGCGGTCCACTGCAGCGTCAGTTCGGGTTGGCCACCGTCGTCGTCACCACCGCCTCCTCCTCTGGCGCGGTCCGCATCAGCGCCCTCGACGCCGCGCAGGCCGAGGAGATGGTCGACAGGTTGACGCTCCTGGCCGAGGACGACCAGCGGGACGCGACGTGACCACGCCCGGGACGCAGCACTTCGCGGCATCGCGGCCCGACCCCGCGGAGCCCGCCCCCGAATGGC
>NZ_JAALEF010000218.1:0-5571 GCF_014145245.1 Dietzia sp. B44
CCCCAGGTAGGTCAGCAGCGCCAGGACGCCCATCGCGCCGTAGACGCCGCCGATGAACACCGCGAGCACGATGATCGCGGGCACCACCTCGGACCGGTCCAGGCCCGCGAACTCCTCCATGCCCTGGTCCCCCAGGATGTCCCGCAGCGCCAGGATCAGCAGGACGAGGACCGACGCCGCGACCAGTCCGCAGCCGGCGGTGAGCGCGGCCGGACGGGGGAGATGCCCGGGATCGGGGGCGACGTCGTCGGCCGGCCGGTCGGCGTCCCCCGACGCCAGCCCGCCCTCCGCCTGGGGGTCGTCGTACCCGCGGGCGGCCCGCACCACCCCGGCCGGGAGCCCTGCCGCCGACGCCTCGGGGACCGGTACGGACCTCAGGTCCACCACCGGTAGGTCACCGTCGGTGCGGATCGCGTCACCCCCGCCGTTGCGGGAGTGGTAGCCGGCGGAGAAGTTCTCGAGCACCCGAACACCCGCGGCGGGGACGTGGTAGCGGATCGAGTCCACGATGTAGTCGCGCTCCACGTCGATGTCCGCGTCGATCTTGTGCGTCACCTGGAGGGTGAACAGCGACAAACCCACGGCCCGGTCGTAGGTGGCGGCCCCGAGCCACTGCACGCGGTGGCCGCCGGGCAGCAGCCACCCGTCTGGGCACCGCCAGAACCGGACGTGGTGCCGTTGCGCGGCGTTGCCCTCGACCTCCTGCTGGTAGGCCAGACACTGCCTGCGTCCGAAGAGCCGCAGGGGGCTCACCGGCGCGGAGGGGTAGGACCGCCGGAGCACCGAGGACATGATGATGCCCCAGGAGGACCGGACCGTGATGTCGTCGGCCAGCACCCACCCGCAGGCCGTCATGGTCTCGTGGATCTGACGGGCGGTGCCGTCGACGGCCAGGTTGACCGGGTCCCCCAGCAACCCGTCAGACGTCCGGGTCCGCGCGATGAAGTATCCCGGCACGTACACCGAGGTGATCAGCGTCTGCAGCCGGGGCAGGACCAGATAGGCGACCAGTGCCCAGAACGGGATCAGGAGGAACAGATGCCACCAGGTGTGGCGCCACACGTCGTCCAACAGTCGCCAGCCCAGCCAGCCGGCCGCGAGGGTGGCCAGGGTGAAGAACACGGTGTCGACGACCTGGCCGGGCAGCGCCGGCCGCACGTCGTCGTCCCGCACCTTGGACGGCAGGCGGGCGTAGACCGGGGGCGCGGTCGGCGCGGACCGCTCCGCGCCGGGCGTCTGCACCGCTCGCTCACTGGTGGACATGGCTAGACGATAGTCGGCGGTACCGGCCGTGCGGACCGCGATGACTGCCAGAATGTCCCCGTGCCCACGCCCGATCCGACCCCGGCCAGCAGCCGGGGTGTCCACGAGGAGTACCTGCGGTCGCTGGGACTGCCGCTGATGATCGTCCCGTCCACGCGGTCTCGCGAGATGCTCATCCGCTCCGCCGGAGTCAGCGCCGGTCTCGCAGTGGCCACGTCGGGTCTCTCCGCGTTGGACCGCTCGAACGATTACGCGGTGGCCCTGCTCGAGCGGGTCGGTGAGGATTCACCGGAGCTGGACGACATCGGGATCACAGATCCGATCATCCTGCTGCTCCTGCTGGCGCTCGGCTTGTTCGCCGCCGCGCCGTTGATCGGGTGGCTGGTGGCCCGCGTGGTGCGACGCCTGGACCGGGTGTCCGGCTCGGTCGTCGGTCTCGTCTCGGCGGTCGCCCTCGTCGTGGTGGCACCTCTCACCTTCGAGGCCCATGACGGCCCTGGCCCGGCCACCACCTCGCTCCTCCTGGCGGGGGTGCTGGTGGGTACCTACATCGGTGTGGGTTCGCTGGTGCGCTGGGCCGCGCGGCGGGTCCGGCGCGAGCTCGGCACCATGGGCCACATGGTGGCCCGGGTCCTGCCGGTCCTCATGTTGGCCGTGCTCTTCCTGTTCTTCAGCGCGGAGATCTGGCAGGTGATGGTGGCGCTGTCCTGGCCGCGGACCTTCGCCGTGGTGGGCGTCATGGGTCTGCTCACCGTCCTGCTGGTGGCCATCACCACCCGGGACGACCTCCACGACGAGCTGGAGGCGCGGGCGCCGGGCCGGGAGCTGCGCATGTCCGAGCGGATCAACATCCTGCTGGTCCCGGTGCTGGCCACCCTCATCCAGGCCGTGTTGTTCGCCTGCCTGGTCTTCCTGTTCTTCGTGTTCCTGGGCTGGGTAGCCATACCGGAGGCCACCGAGACCCGGTGGACACTGCGGCCGACGGAGGATCTGGGGGGCCTGTTGGCCGGCGTCCCGGTCAGCGTGACCCTGGTGCGCGTCGCGCTGACCCTCGCGGCGTTCTCCGCCCTCAACCTGGCCGCGGCGGCGGCCTCCGACTCCGCCCACCGGGCACGGTTCGTCCGCCCCATGATCGACGAAGTGGTCCACGGCCTCGCCGCGCGCGAGACCTACCACCGGGCACGACGACGAGGCTGACACTCCCCGTCAGGCCCTGCGGTACTCCCGACGGCGGATCCATACGGTCGCGACCAGAGCGCCGATCACAACCGCCGCCCCGACACCCAGCGCGGCCACGCCGAGGATCACCTGGAGCACCGCCCCCGTCACACCGCCGAGCGCGAGGGCGGCCCACAGCGCCACCTGCTGGCGGTAGGGCGCCCACGATCCCCCGGCCAGCGCGTCGACCAGACGGTGGGCGGACTTGACCACCGCCCCGGTCATGTAGGTGACCCCGAGCGAGACCTCCCCGCCGGAGTGGAACACCGAGTTCATGGCCCCCATCGACGCGGCGACGACCGCCATCGACAGCGGCGCCCCGACGACCGTGGCGGTCGTGAGCCGGTGCACCGCGAGCGCCACCAGCAGCAGGGTGGCGACCAGGGCCAGGACGGCCGGGCGGTCGTCCCGGGGACGGAGGCGGGTGACCACCGCACCGGCGACCGCGCCGAGGAAGAACGAGACCAGGACGACGGCCGCGATCCCCGCGCCGCCGAGGTCACCCTGCACCAGGTCGACGGCCATTCGCGTGGAGTTGCCGCTCATGAACGACACGAAGTAGCCACCCACCACGAGGAAGCCGACCGCGTCGACGAACCCCGCCGTGCCGGCCAGGACGACGGCGAGCAGTCGCTCTCGTCTGCGGAGATCACGCATCGGGTCGCGCCCGACCGGTCCGATCCCTGCCGGCCCGTCTCAGGATGACCGTCTCAGACCGGGTCGACGCCGAACAGCGCCGGCAGCGTGCCCTCGTGGGCGGCGCGCAGCTCCGCGGTGGTCAGGGTGAACTGCCCCTGGACCTCGAAGGTCCCCGAATCCGGGTCGGTGACGGCGATCCGGGTGTGCGGGATGTCCTGCGCGGTGAGCATCTGCTGGAAGCGGATCTCCTCGCCCCGGGGGACCGACACGATCACGCGGCCGGCCGACTCGGAGAAGAGCCACACGAACGGGTCCGCGTCGGCGGGCAGCACCACCCGGAGGCCGCACTCCCCGGCCAGGGCCGACTCCACGAGCGCCTGCGCGAGCCCGCCCTCCGACAGGTCGTGTGCGCCGGTGATCAGGCCGTCCTTGGAGCACGTGGCCAGGATACGGGCGAGTGTGGCCTCCCACCGCAGGTCGACCGTCGGGGGCATGCCTCCGAGGTGCTCGTGGGCGACCTGGGCCCAGATGGACCCGTCGAGCTCGTCGCGGGTCTCGCCGAGCAGGTAGACGTTCTCGCCGGGGGTGTCACCGAACGCGGTGGGCGTGCGGCGGGCGACGTCGTCGATCACTCCGAGCACGCCCACGACGGGCGTCGGCAGGATCGGGGTGGACCCGGTCTGGTTGTAGAAGGAGACGTTGCCGCCGGTGACGGGGATACCGAGCTCGGCACAACCGTCCGCCAGTCCGTGGACGGCCTCGCGGAACTGCCACATCACGCCCGGGTCCTCGGGCGAGCCGAAGTTGAGGCAATTGGTCACGGCGACCGGGGTGGCGCCGGTGACGGCGACATTGCGGTACGCCTCCGCCAGGGCCAGCCGGGCACCGGTGTACGGGTCGAGCTTGGTGTAGCGCCCCGACGCGTCGGTCGACAGCGCGATGCCGCGGCCGGACTCCTCGTCGATGCGCAGGACACCGCCGTCGGCGTTCTCCGCGAGGATCGTGTTGCCGCGGACGTAGCGGTCGTACTGCTCGGTGATGAACTTGCGCGAGCACAGGGCCGGGCTGGAGATCATGTCCACCAGGGTCCGGCGCAACTCGTCGCCGGTGGCCGGGCGGGCCAGGGTCGCGGTGGTGTCCGCCTGCAGGGCGTCCTGGTCGGAGGGCCGCTCGAGGGGGCGCTCGTAGACCGGCCCCTCGTCGGCCAGCGACTCGGGCGGGGCGTCCACCACGGTCTCACCGCGGAACTCGATGGTGAGCCGGTCGCCGTCGGTGACCTCGCCGATGTCGGCGGCCAACACGTCCCAGCGGCGGCACACGTCCATGAAGGCCTCGACGTTCTCCGGCGTCACCACGGCGCACATGCGCTCCTGCGACTCACTGGAGAGGATCTCGGCGGCGGACATGCCCTCCGCGCGCAGCGGGACGTTGTCGAGCACGATGTGCATGCCGCCGTCGCCGGCCGCGGCCAGCTCGGAGGTGGCGCACGCCAGGCCGGCACCGCCGAGGTCCTGGATGCCCACGACCAGCTCGTCGCGGTACAGCTCGAGGCAGCACTCGATGAGGACCTTCTCCATGAACGGGTCGCCCACCTGGACGCTGGGGAGCTTGCGCGGCTTGACCGGCGCTCCGTCCTCGTCCACATCGAAGGTCTCGGACGCCAGCACCGACACGCCACCGATCCCGTCGAGACCGGTGCGGGCACCGAACAGGATGATCCGGTTGCCGGTGCCGGAGGCGAACGCCAGGTGCAGGTCCTCCACGCGCATGACGCCCGCACCGAGGGCGTTGACCAGCGGATTGGCGGCGTACGACTCGTCGAACACCGTCTCACCACCGATGTTGGGCAGGCCCAGGCAGTTGCCGTACCCGCCGACCCCGGCCACGACGCCGGGGAGCACGCGGTGCGTGTCGTCGGCGTCGGCGGGGCCGAAGCGGAGCTGGTCCATCACGGCCACCGGCCGCGCGCCCATCGCCATGATGTCGCGGATGATCCCGCCGACACCGGTCGCGGCACCCTGGTACGGCTCGATGTAGGACGGGTGGTTGTGCGACTCGACCTTGAACGTCACCGCCCAGCCGTCACCGATGTCCACCACGCCGGCGTTCTCGCCGATCCCCGCGAGCATGGTGGACCGCATCTCGTCCGTGGTGGTCTCGCCGAAGTAGCGCAGGTGCACCTTGGACGACTTGTACGAGCAGTGCTCCGACCACATGACCGAGTACATGGCCAACTCGGCGTCCGTGGGCCGGCGGCCCAGGATCTCCCGGATGCGGGAGTACTCGTCCTCCTTGAGTCCGAGTTCCGCCCACGGCTGGGCCAACTCGGGGGTGTCGGAGGCGTGCGAGATGGAGTCCACGTGAGTCGTCACGGGGGCGAGTCTAGTCGGCCCGCGGCGGCCCGCGAATCCGCTACCAGCCGGGGCTAGGAGCATGGGTCAGTAATGGCTC
>NZ_JAALEF010000019.1:0-10790 GCF_014145245.1 Dietzia sp. B44
CCTGCTGATCGCGGCCCTGCTGATCGGGGTTCTGCTGATCACCGGACTGCTGATCGCGGGCGCGACCGCCCTGCTGACCCTGATCCTGACGACCCGAGCCCTGGTCGTCGCGGTTCTGCCCGCCCCGACGCTGCCGGTTCCCCTGGTTCTGACCCTGCGCCTGGTTCTGGTTCTGGCCACCGCCGCGCGGGCCGTCCTCGCGACGGTTCCGTTCGCCCTGGTCCTGCCCGTCCCCGCGGCCCCGGCTCTCGGCGGGCGCCTCACCGCCACCCCGAGTCGAACCCTCGTCCGCCTTCCTGGGTTCGCGCGCGGGCTGCTGGCCACTCGGCGGCTTCTGCGCGTCGGACCGGGGGGCACTCTCCGCGGTCGCGGCCGGCGCGGACTGGGCGGGAGCCTGGGACTTCCCGCCGCGGGCGGAGTCGATCATCGCCACCAGATCGCCCTTGCGCTTGCCTGACAGGCCCTTGAGGCCCATCTGCTGCGCCAGGGACTTGAGGTCCGCCAGTCGCATGGCTGCCAGTGCGGCACCCTGCGGAGGCGTGGAGTGGGTTTCCGTCGAGGTCACGGGTGTCCTTTCTGGGCCCGGGCCGAGGCGGTGTCCACCGCTTCGCACCGAGCAACTGTCCGGGACGCGGACGGGCGTCCCGGGTGGCCGCTGAGGCCTTCCGTGGCGGCGAACTGGCCGGACACGGATTCGTCTGAGGGGGATGTACACGAGGTGACGCCCACCGCGCCGACGTCATGTTGACCGTCGACTACGGACGAGACCCACTCACGGGCACGACAATCCCAGTTGACCACTCGCCGTTCGGCCGCTCCCACCGTGACCTACTCACGAGCTGCCGTCCGCCGAGGCGGACGGTGAACTGGAGATGTCTCGGGATGCGGGGACGACCGGGCGTCCGTGGCTTCGGCAAGCATACTACCCGCAGTCGGTCTCCACACGCGTCCCCCTCGCGAGTCCCACGGGCGTGTCCGCATCCCGGTCGACGGGCGGTAACCTACAGCCCACTGCGGCCGCGCGGAAGGAGGTCTGATGTTCGGAACGATGCTCGACACCCCGTTGCTCGTGTCCCGGATCCTCGACCACGCCGCAGAGCGCCACTCCGGCTCCACGGTCACCGGTTTCGTCGGGGACATGGAGCCCCGGACCCTTCGGTTCGACGTGATCGCCGCCAGGGCCGCGGCCCTGGCCCACGCCCTCACCGATCTCGGCGTGGGCGAGGGTGACGTCGTGGCCGTTCTGTCCGGCAGCCGCACCGAGGTCGTCGAGTCGCTGTTCGCGATCCCGTCGATGGGAGCCGTCGCGCTGTCGGTCAACGTCCTTAGGTCCCGGTCCTTCCTCCTCGCGGCGCTCCGCGACAACGACGTCTCCGTCGTGTTGGTGGATCCCGAACTGCTCTCTCTCGCACTCGAGGTGGTCGCCGACCTGGAGCACGTGCGCCACCTCGTCGTCTTCGACGCCCGGGTCGCCGGGGACACCACCGACCTGTCCGGGGACGGTCACGAGGTGGAACTCCACGCCCTGGAGGCCCTCCTCGACGGACGGCCGACCACCTATCAGTGGCCCGAGCTGGACGAACGCGCCGCGGCGGCGCTGGCCTACACCTCCGGCACGACCGGCCTGTCCAAGGCGGTGGCGTTCACCCACCGCTCGATCTGGCTGCACTCGATGCAGATGTGCATGGCCGAGAGCGCGGCGCTCCGCAGCGGGGACACCGTCCTGACGACCGTGCCGATGTACCACGTCCTGTCCTGGGGCCTGCCCTACGCGGCGTTCATGACCGGGGCGAGCATCATCACCGCCCGGCCGCGACCTGGTCAGGCCATGCACTCCGGCCGCGACCTGGCCGATCTGCTCGCCACGTTCAGACCCAACAAGGTCGCGACCACGCCGGCCTCCCTGCAGCGCCTCCTCCGCCGGCTGGAGACCAACCCCCAGCCGCTCGGCCACCTGGGCGAGGTCCTGGTCGGCGGCTCGCCGGTGCCGGAGGCGCTGTTCGACGCGTTCGTCACGCGACACGGGGTCACCATCATGCAGGCCTACGGCCTGACCGAGTCGAGCCCGATCGCCACGTTCGCCCGGGCCGACCCCCATTCGTCCGCGACCCACCGCCGGGCACAGATCCTCGGGCAGGGCAGGTTCCCCGCCGGGGTCGAGGCCCGGATCGTCGAAGCCGGGCGTGTCCTGCCGAACGACGGGTGGTCGGTCGGCGAGCTACAGATCAGAGGACCCTGGGTCACCGCACGCTATCTCGGCGACGACGCGACCGACCGGTTCGTCGACGGTTGGCTGCGCACCGGGGACATGGCGACCATCTCCCCCAGGGGCTACCTCGACGTGGTCGACCGGGTGGACGACATCATCGCCTCGGGGGGCGAGCTGATCTCCTCGGTGGAACTCGAGCACGCCGTCCTGCGGGACGAGCGGGTGGCCGATGCCGCGGTGATCGGCGTACCGGACGAACGCTGGGGCAACCGCCCCATGGTCCTGGTCCACCTCAAACCCGGCGCGTCCGCCACCGCGCGGGCGCTCTGGGAGTCGCTGGAGGGCCATGTGGAACTGTGGAAGCGACCGGACCACTGGGCGTTCGTCGACGACATCCCCCGCACGTCGGTCGGAAAGTACGACAAGCGGGCGATCCGTGCCCTCCACGCCGACGGGGCCTATCAGGTCACGACCATCTCACCGGGCTCCACCACCTGACCGGGGTCACGGCCCGGCCGTGAACCCCCGTCGTGCGAGCGGACGTCCTCACTCCCCGACGAGAACCCGGGCGCCCTCCGCGATCCGGAGATCCAGGACCTGCCATCCCTGCGCCTCGGCGTCCCCGCGCAGGTCCGCGGGCAGCGCGGAGGTCCCCAGCACCAGGACGGTGGGGCCCGCCCCGGAGACCGTCGCGGCGAGTCCACGGTCCCGGAGCCGGCCGACCCACTCGGTGGTGCCGACGAGCGCCGGGGCCCGGTAGGACTGGTGGAGCCTGTCCTCGGTCGCGGCCAGGAGGAACTCCGGGTGCGAGGCCAGGGCCACCGACATCAGTGCGGCCCGACTGGCGTTGAAGGCCGCGTCCTCGTGGGGGACCATCTCCGGGAGCAAGCCCCGGGTCTGCGCCGTCGACGAGGTCTCGGCCGGCACCAGCACGGTGGCGACGATCGTCGGATCGACGTCCATGCGCACCGCGCGGTAGGTCACGGCGGTCGCCGATCGCTCGGTCCACGAGACCACGACCCCGCCGAGCACGCTCGCCGCCGCGTTGTCGGGATGCCCCTCGAACTCGCTCGCGAGCTGTACCAGGTGCTCGTCGGTCAACACGCCGCCCATGAGACCGTTCGCCGCGACCAGTCCCCCCACCGCGGCGGACGCGGAGGACCCGAGACCCCGGGAGTGCGGTATCGCGTTGGTACAGGCGATCCTGACCCCAGGGGCGCCCGTGCCGCCGGCCCGCAGTCCCGCCTCCACCGCCTTCGCTACCAGGTGGGAGGCGTCGGCGGGGACCTGACCGGCCCCCTCGCCCGAGACCTCGAGCTCGAGCCCCGAGCCGATGGTGGTCACCGTGATGGTGTCGTACAGGCCCAGCGCCACGCCCAGGGCGTCGAAACCCGGCCCGAGGTTGGCGCTGGACGCGGGCACCTCGACGGTGACCGAGCGACCGACCGGCAGGATACGTCCCCCGGAGCTGCCGAAGACCTCGGGGCCGGTACCGGTCACGTCGCTCATTCCAACCCGAGAGCGCCGGCGACGGCGGTCGGATCCACCGGGATGGCCTCCACCTCGGGCATGCCCAGGAGGGCGGTGTCCGGGTCCTTGAGCCCGTTGCCGGTGACGGTGCAGACGATCGTCTGACCGGGCTCGAGTTCCCCGTTGGCGTGCGCGTCGAGCAGTCCCGCGACCGACGCCGCGGAGGCCGGCTCCACGTACACGCCGTCCTTGCCCGCAACGGTGCGGTACGCCTCGAGGATCTGCTCGTCGGTGCGCTTGCGGAACGTGCCACCGGACTGGTCACGGGCGGCGACGGCGCCGTCCCAGGACGCCGGCGCGCCGATGCGGATGGCGGTGGCGATGGTCTCCGGGTTCTTGACCGGCGCCCCGTCCACGAGGGGCGCCGCGCCCGCGGCCTGCACGCCCATCATCCGCGGGCGGGTCGAGACGATGCCGTCCGCGTGGTACTCGCTGTAGCCCTTCCAGTACGCGGTGATGTTGCCCGCGTTGCCCACCGGGAGGAAGTGCAGATCGGGTGCGCGTCCGAGCACGTCGACGATCTCGAACGCGGCGGTCTTCTGGCCCTCGATCCGCACCGGGTTGACCGAGTTGACCAGACCGATCTCCGCGTACGTGGCGGTGGTCTTACGGGCCAGCTCCAGGCAGTCGTCGAAGTTGCCGTCCACCTGGATGATCGTCGCCCCGTGCATGACCGCCTGCGCCAGCTTCCCCGCCGCGATCTTGCCCTGCGGGATGAGAACCGCGCAGCCCATCCCGGCGCGGGTCGCATACGCGGCGGCCGAGGCGGAGGTGTTCCCGGTCGAGGCACACAGGACGGCCTTCTGGCCCCTCGCCCTGGCGTCGGTGACGGCCATGGTCATGCCGCGGTCCTTGAACGAGCCCGTCGGGTTGAGGCCCTCCACCTTGAGGTAGACCTCGCACCCCGTGACCCCTGAGAGGTAGGGCGCCGGGAGGAGCGGGGTCCCGCCCTCGAAGAGCGTCACCGGCTCCCAGGCGTCCCCGATCGGGAGCCGGTCGCGGTAGGCCTCGATGAGGCCGGGCCAGCGGTGGTGCACGGGCTGATGGGTGCTGCTCATTCGGTGTCCACTCCCTCGAGTCGGATGACGCTGGTGATGACCGAGACCGCGTCCTGGTCGGAGAGCGCGGCGACCGTGTCGGCGAGCGCGCGCTCCGAGGCACGGTGGGTCAGGACGGTGAGCTCCGCGGTGGGCTCGGAATCGTCGAGCTCCGACTCCGGGAACTCGACCTCGGTCTGCCGCACCTGGGCGATGGACACCCCGTGGCGGGAGAACTCGGCGGCGACCAGCGCCAGCACCCCGGGCTTGTCGGCCACACGCATCCGCACGTGGTACCGCGTGGAGACCTCGTCCATCGAGGCCACGGGGAGGGCCGCGTAGGTCGACTCGCCGGGTGCGCGACCCGAGTCCACCTTGTTGCGGGCCGCCGCGACCATGTCCCCGAGCACGGCGGAGGCGGTCGGGGAACCTCCCGCACCCTGTCCGTAGAACATGAGACGGCCGGCCGCCTCCGCCTCCACCACGACGGCGTTGAAGGCGCCGTTGACGGTGGCGAGCGGATGGCTGTTGGGCAACAACGCGGGGTACACGCGCGCCGAGACGGCCTCGCTGCCGTCCTCCCGCCGCAGCTTCTCGCAGATCGCGAGCAGCTTGATGGTGCAGTCCATGTCGCGGGCGGAGGCGAAGTCGTCGGGCGAGATCCTGGAGATCCCCTCCCGGTAGACGTCGCCCGCCGTCACCCGGCTGTGGAATGCGATCGAGGCCAGGATCGCGGCCTTGGCCGCCGCGTCGTACCCCTCGACATCCGCCGTGGGATCGGCCTCCGCGTACCCCAGCCTGGAGGCCTCCGCGAGGGTCTCCGCGTAATCGGCGCCCGTGGCCCCCATCGCGGAGAGGATGTAGTTGGTGGTGCCGTTGACGATCCCGAGGACACGCTCGACCTGGTCGCCGGCCATCGAGCGACGCAGCGGTCCGATCACCGGGATCGCGCCGGCCACGGCCGCCTCGAAATACAGGTCGGTGCGGGTCGAGTCCGCGGCCTCCGCCAGTTCGTCGGTGTACTCGGCCAGCAGCGCCTTGTTCGCGGTGACCACGGCCTTGCCGTGACGGAGCGCCTCGAGGAGGAGGGGACGCGGCACGTCGATGCCGCCCATCAGTTCGACGACGACGTCGACGTCGTCCCGGGAGACGAGCGAGGCCGGGTCCGCGGTCAGGAGCTCCGGGTCCACCCCGCGATCGCGGGTCAGGTCGCGCACGGCGACACCCCGCAGGGCCAACGGGGCCCCGATGCGGGAGGCGAGAGCCTCCGCGTTCTCCGTCATGTAGCGGATGACCTCGGTGCCGACGGTGCCCATTCCGAGCACCGCCACTCCCACGGGTCGCACGCCTGACGCCGTTGCGTCGCTCACTGTCCCACCTCCAAGCTCGTCAGATCGTCCAGGGTTTCACGTCGGAGCACCAGGCGTGCCCGTCCGTCGCGGACCGCGACCACCGCGGGCCGCCCGATCAGGTTGTACCGGCTCGACATCGAGTAGCAGTAGGCCCCGGTCGCCGCGACGGCCACCAGGTCACCCGCACCGACGTCCTCCGGCATCCACAGGTCACGCACCACCACGTCACCGCTCTCGCAGTGCTTGCCCACGAGCCTCGCCACGACGGGTTCCGCCGACGAGGCGCGGCCCACCAGCCGGGCGTCGTACACGGCGTCGTACAACGCCGTCCGGATGTTGTCGCTCATCCCGCCGTCGACACTGATGTAGCGGCGGCTCTCCCCACCCGCGAGCTCGACGTCCTTGACCACGCCCACCTCGTAGAGGGTGACGGTGCCGGGTCCGGCGATCGCCCGGCCGGGTTCGACGACCAGCGTGGGGGGCGCGAGGCCGACGTCCCGTGAGAAGCCGTCGACGATCTCCGTCAGGGCGGCGGCCAGCTGGGCGACCGGGGGCGGGTCGTCGGAGGCGACGTAGCTGATGCCCAGTCCGCCACCCAGGTCCAGGTGATCGAGCTGGGCCGTGCGCTCGACACCGAACTCGTCGACGATGTCGCGCAGGAGGCCGATCACGCGGCGCGCGGCGAGTTCGAAGCCGTCGACGTCGAAGATCTGGGACCCGATGTGGCTGTGCAGGCCGGTGAGCCGGATGTGCGGTGCCTCGAACACCCCGCGGACGGCCGCCATCGCCGCACCGCCAGCGAGGGAGAACCCGAACTTCTGGTCCTCGTGGGCGGTGGCGATGAACTCGTGGGTGTGCGCCTCCACGCCCACCGTCACCCGGATGAAGACGTCCTGGACCACGCCCTCCTCGGCGGCGATGCGGTCGAGCAGGGCGATCTCGGACATCGAGTCGAGGACGACGTGCCCGACCCCGCTGCGCACGGCGAGCCTGAGTTCGTCGGCGGACTTGTTGTTGCCGTGCACGGTGATCCGGTCCGTCGGGAACCCCGCACGAAGGGCCACCGCGAGCTCGCCACCGGAGGCGACGTCCAGGCTCAACCCCTCCTCCGCCACCCAGCGCGCCACCTCGGTACACAGGAACGCCTTGGACGCGTAGTGGACCCGGTCGGCGCCCCCGAAGGCCTCCGCCATCTCGCGGCAGCGCGAGCGGAAGTCGTCCTCGTCGATGACGAACAACGGGGTGCCGAACTCGGCCGCCAGCTCATCCGCCGCGACCCCGGCGAACTCCACCACCCCGTCCCCGCGACGACCCGCACCGCGCGGCCAGACCGCCGGATCCAGGGCCATCACCCCGCCCGCGTCGGTGGGACGCTCGCCGATCCCGGGCGCGTGCGGGAACTCGTGCCGGGACCCGGCCGGGTGCGCGCTCACATCTTCTCCGGGGCGGTGACGCCGATCAGCCGCAGTCCGTTGGCCAGCGTCTGTCGGGTCGCCGTGCTGAGCGCGAGCCGGGCGGCGTGGAGCGGCCCCGCATCCTCGTCACCCATCGGCAGGACGCGACACGTGTCGTAGAAGCGGTGGTAGGCGCCCGCGAGTTCCTCGAGATACCTGGCGACCCGGTGCGGTTCGCGCAGCTCGGCCGCGCTCGCCACGACCCGGGGGAACTCACCGATGGTCCGGATGAGCGCGCCCTCCCGGTCCTCGACCAGGAGCGCGAGGTCGGCGGCGTCGGTGGTGACCCCCAGGTCGGCGGCGTTCCGGGCGAGGGAACACAGGCGGGCGTGCGCGTACTGGACGTAGAAGACCGGGTTGTCGTTGGTCGCCGACGTCCACAACTGCAGATCGATGTCCATGGTCTGGTCCACCGAGGAGCGGATGAGCGCATACCGAGCGGCGTCCACCCCGATCGCGTCCACCAGGTCGTCGAGCGTGATGACGGTGCCGGCGCGCTTGCTCATCTTGACCGGGACGCCGTCCCGCACGAGGCTGACCATCTGCCCGATGAGGACCTCGATCGCCGCGGGGTCGTCCCCCAGTGCCGCCGCCGCGGCCTTGAGACGGGCGATGTACCCGTGATGGTCGGCACCGAGCATGTAGATGCACAGGTCGAAACCGCGGTCCCGCTTGTCCAGGAAGTAGGCGATGTCACCGGCGATGTAGGCCGCGTTGCCGTCGGACTTGAGGACCACACGGTCCTTGTCGTCCCCGAAGTCCGTGGAGCGCAGCCACCAGGCGCCCTCGGACTCGTACAGGTTGCCGTTGCCCTTGAGCACCTCGATCGCCCGGTCGACGGCGCCGGAGGTGAACATCGAGTTCTCGTGGGTGTAGACGTCGAAGACAGTGCCGAACTCCGCGAGCGACGCCTTGATGTGGGTGAACATCAGATCGACGCCCGTGGCGCGGAACGTCTCGAGCCCCTCGGCCTCCGGCAGTTCGAGGACGTCCGGGTGCTCCGCGACGACCCGGGCGGCGATGTCGTCGATATACGCTCCCGCGTACCCGTCCTCCGGAGTCGCCTCGCCGCGGGCCGCGGCGGCCAGCGACCTGCTGAACCGATCGATCTGGGCACCGTGGTCGTTGAAGTAGTACTCCCGGGTCACCTGCGCACCGGATGCCTCGAGCACGCGCCCGAGGGCGTCGCCGACCGCCGCCCAGCGGGTGCCTCCCAGGTGGATGGGGCCGGTCGGGTTGGCGGAGACGAACTCGAGGTTCACCCGACGACCGGCCATCGCGTCCCCGGTGCCGTACGCCTCGCCCTGCTCGATGACGGAGGCCACGAGCGACCCCTGGGCACCGGAGTCGAGGCGGATGTTGAGGAATCCGGGGCCGGCGATGTCCGCCGACGCCACACCGGGATCGGCGGCGAGCGCGGTGGCGATCTCCTGCGCCAGATCCCGCGGAGAGGCTCCGACCTTCTTGGCCAACTGCAACGCGATGTTGGTGGCGTAGTCGCCGTGCTCCGGGTTGCGCGGGCGTTCGACCGTCACCGTGTCCGGCACCACCGAGATGTCGGCTCCACGCTCGGTGAGAACGGTGATGAGAGCGGCGCGGATGACGGCGGCGAGGTCGGCGGGAGTCACGTCTTCCTATCCTAGGTGTCGGCACGTCGGCAGCGGAATCGGACACCGGCGTCCGCCCGCCCTCGCGACGCGGGCGGGCCCGATGCGGTCACGATCCCGCCCCGGTGCTACGATCGGTCTCGCTGTTCAGCAGGGCGGTTCGAAGTAGTCGCCCGGCGATCGGCCTCCGGCCCGGAAAGGCCGGTATCCCGCCCTCGTAGCTCAGGGGATAGAGCGTTGGTTTCCGGTACCAAAGGTCAGGGGTTCGATTCCCTTCGGGGGCACCACGACAGCGGGGCCCGGGCTTCTCAGCCCGGGCCCCGCTGCTATTTCCGTTCGTACGCTCCGGCGCGACCCCGGACCCGATCAGCTCGGCAGGGTGATCCCGTCGACCTCGCCGATGCGGGTGACCACCCGCTCGAAGATCTCGGTCAGCGTGCCGACCTCCTCCGGGGTGAGGACGTCGACCAGAAGCTCCCGGACCTTCTCCACGTGCATGGGGGCCACCCGGGCGATCGCCTCGGCGCCCTCCGCGGTGAGGGTGACGATGGTGCCCCGGCCGTCTTCCGCGCACTCCCCCTTGGCGACGAGTCCCCGGGCCTCCATCCGCCTGACCTGATGCGACACACGGCTGCGGTCCCAGCCGAGAGCCGCCCCCAGATCACGGGCGCGCAGGCCCCGACCGTCCGCCTCGCTCAGGCTGACCAGCACCGAGTAGTCGGACTGGGACATCGACGCGTCGCGCTGGAGCTGGCGTTCGATCGCGAGGTCGAGCAACTGATTGACTTCCCGGTACCGGCGCCACATGCACTGTTCTTCATCGCTCAACCAGCGTGTCTCGCTCATGGGGCTATTACAGCACGCCGACCCGCCGCTGCGTCCTCCAGCCACCGGCCCGCCGCGGACCGGCCGGACCGCCCTCAGTCGCGGGCCGATGCCGACCTGCGCATGACGTGGGTGCGCGCGCTGCCGACACCCGCGAAGCGTGAACGGTCGCAGGTGAGGACGATGACCTGTGACGTGGAGGCCGCGGCGGCGATGACCGCACCCATCGTGAGGCGACGGGAGGGATCGGTGTACCCCATGGTGTCGTCGAGGAACACCGGGACACCGTTGTCCCCCACGAGTCTGGCGCAGGCGATTCTGACGATCACGGCCAGCTGTTCCCTGGCCCCGCCGGACAGGGAGTCGTAGTCGACGGAGACCTCCCCGATCCTCCGGCTGAGAATGGTGAGGTCCTCCCCCAGTCGCACGTCGAACTCGCGCCCGTAGACCAGTCGCCCCAGTTCGACCACCGACCGGTGGAACGGCTCCTGGTAGGCCCGGAGAGCCTCGGACCGTCGTTGTTCGAGGGTCCGGTAGAGCAGGTCCGCCGCGCGTGCCCGCCGCCACAGGGCGGAGTTCTCCCTCTGCGCGGCCTCGACCTCACGTTCCGCCACCGCGACGTCCCCGAGCCGTCCCTGGTCTCCGATCGCGTTCACCCGACCGAGCGCTGTGGCCACCGCCGACGCGCACTCCCTCTCCTCGGCGACGAGGGCGGCCAGTGAGGCTCGCGCGTTCTCGAGGAGTTCCGGCGGCGCGTCGGCGAGCGTCTCGTCCAG
>NZ_JAALEF010000219.1:0-2881 GCF_014145245.1 Dietzia sp. B44
ACCTCCACGGTGGCCACCGCCACGGCGGAGGCCGGGGCCCCCGACCCCGTCATGGTGCCCCCGGGTCGCCGGATCGGTCTGGCACTCGCGGCGCCCGCGCTGGCGCTGGCCGTGGTGACGTTGGCGCTGGGACTGGGGGGTCAGGTGCTCCTGGAGCTGTCCGGGACCGCTGCGGCCAACCTGTACGACCCGACCGGATACGTCCAGGCGGTGCTCGGATGACCGCCACCCTGACCTGGCCGCTGCGGATCCTGTGGTTCCTGCTGTGGTTCTTCTGGCAGCAGACCACGACCAGCGCGAAGGTCGTCCGCGACGCCTTCCTGCCCCACGCCTCGATCACCCCGGGCTTCGTGCGGTTCCCCACCAGGTGCCGCACCGAACTCGAGGTGACCGTGCTGTCCTCGCTCATCACCCTGACCCCGGGGACGCTGACCCTGGGCGCGCACCATCCGGGGGGCGGTGAGGGGTGGGAGATCGTGGTCCACGGGATGTACTTCCCGGATCCCGACGACCTGACGGCCTCGCTACACGATATGGAGAACCACATGCTGCGGGCGATCCGGAGAGAGGGGCTGGTCCGGTGATCGCCGTCGACATCGCCATCGTCCTGGTCTCCATCGCGGCCGTCCTGTCCTCCTACCGGATGGTCCGTGGCCCCCACGCCGGTGACCGAGCCATCGCGGCGGACCTGCTGTTCTTCGCGTTCATCGCACTCCTCGCCCTCGTCGGCGTGAGGGTGGACAGTCCCTTCGTCTACGACCTCGTCCTGGTCGCGACGCTGGTGGGCCTGGTCTCCGCTCTCTCGCTGGCCCGACTCATGTCCGGGGGTCGGCGATGAGCTGGGACCTGCTCGCGACCGTCCTGGGATCGGTCTCCGTCCTGACGGGGTCCGTGGTGTTCCTCGGAGGCGCCATCGGCCTCCTGCGGTTCCCCGACCTCTACGTCCGGTCCTCCGCCATCGGGGCGGCCGCCGGACTCGGGCTGGTGTTCGTGATCGTCGGCGCCTTCCTGCTGCACCCGTCCTGGGATGCGGCACCCAAGGTGGCGGTGGCGGCGCTCCTCCAGTTCGCCTCCTCCGCCATCGGCGCGATGTCCATCGCCCGCGCCGGGTTCCTCTCGGGCGCCGCGCCCACCTCGGCCACCCGGTATTCGCAGATCGGGTTCGCCACCGACACCCCGTCCGACTCCCCCAAGGGGACCGGTGATGACTGAGCCGCGCGATCTGCCGGACGATCCCGGGGGGCCACCGACCGACGCCACGGGGTTCGCCCTGGTCGACGAGCACGTCGACGAGAACAGCACCTACGGCGAGATGAGCCTGGACGAGGCGACCCGGCGGTTGGCCCGGCTCCGCTCCCGCGGCGACCTCCGGGCGGCCTCGCGCCTCATGGCGTCACTGCCCGACCAGGTCGTGGTGGACATGTTCGAGCGCAGCGCCGACCGCGACCGGGCCGTCGCGTTCCGGTTGCTGCCCAAGGGGCGCGCCCTGGTGCTGTTCGAGGCCCTCGACGCGCCGGTGCAGTCCGAGCTGCTGCGCGGCCTGCGCGAGGAGCAGGTCGCCCACCTCTTCGAGGAGCTCGACCCCGACGACCGCGTCGCTCTCATGGACGAGCTCCCGGCCTTCGTCGCCACGCGCCTCCTGCGCGGGCTGCCGCCCGAGGAGCGCGCGCTCACCAACGAGATCCTCGGCTACCCGGCCGGCTCCATCGGCCGCAGGATGACGCCCGAGTTCGTCTCCGCCCGCCCGGAGATGACCGCGGAGCAGGCGCTCGACCGGGTCCGCGCCCGGCTGGTCGACGTCGAGACGATCTACACGATCCCCGTCGTGGACCAGGGACGCCGCCTCATCGGGGTCGTCGGTCTGAGGTCCCTGATGGGCGCGGAACCCGACACCCTCGTCGGGGACCTGATGAACGACGCCATCTCGATCCACGCCCGCGCCTCCGAGGAGGAGGCCGCCCGCCTCAGCGCGGACGAGCGCGTGATCGTCCTGCCGATCACGGACGAGGAGGACCGTCTCGTGGGCATTCTCACCGTCGACGACGCGCTGCGGATCCTCGAGGACGCCGAGACCGAGGACGCGGCCCGCCAGGGTGGCTCCGAGCCCCTGCGCCGGCCGTACCTGGCCACCCCGGTGCGGTCGATCGTCCGGTCGCGCGTGGTGTGGTTGCTCGTGCTGGGACTCGGCGCGGCGCTCACCGTGCAGGTGTTGGCGGTGTTCGAGACCACGCTCGAGCAGGTCGTGGCGCTCTCGTTGTTCGTTCCGCTCATCATCGGTACCGGCGGGAACACCGGGAACCAGGCCGCCACGACGGTCACCCGCGCCCTGGCACTCGGCGACGTCCGCCCCCGCGACGCCCTGCGGGTACTCGTGCAGGAGGTGCGGACCGGGTTCATCCTGGGGCTCGCGCTGGGCGCGGTGGGACTCATCGCCGCGGGGTTCATCTTCGGCTTCGACTTCGGACTGGTCATCGGGCTGACCCTGCTGGCGCTGTGCACCATCGCGGCCACGGTGGGCGGGCTCATGCCGCTGCTCGCACAGGCGGTCCGGGCGGACCCGGCGGTGTTCTCCAACCCGTTCATCACGACGTTCGTCGACGCGATCGGGTTGATCGTGTACTTCCTGGTAGCGCGGGCCGTTCTGGGCCTGTAGGCAGGGGAGAAGACCCGACGCGGGAGGTGGATGTGGTTCAGCTGGCCCTGCAGCTCCTGGTGGCCGCTCTGCTGCTCAACGTGCTGGCCTGCCTCGTGCGGGTGGTGCGAGGCCCCTCCCCGCGTGACCGCGTGACCGGGGTCGTGTTGGCCGGCACCACCGGCGCCGCCCTGCTGTGCACGCTGTCCGTCCTGGCCGGCGCCCCGGCGGTCCGTTCGGCGGCGCTCG
>NZ_JAALEF010000220.1:0-5297 GCF_014145245.1 Dietzia sp. B44
CCGACCCGGTTCCGGTCCGGGCTCGCGCTCCGGGTCGTCGTCGGGTCCGGGTGCCGGGTCAGGTGCCGGGACGTCCGGGGGGTCCGGTTCCGAGAAGATCGCCGCGAGCCCCCGCCGGCCGGTCCGCCGCCGGGCCGCGCGGTTCTGGAACGACGTCCTCACCACACCGGGGCGGATGTCGGTGTTCGCGGTGGCGGCGATCGTCACCATCCTGCTCGGCGGGACCGTGGCGTCGCAGACCATCACCCAACGCCAGAGCCACCACGAGACCCTGCTGGCCGAGGTCGAGCCCGTCGCCAACGCCTCCCAGACGCTGTACAGCTCCCTGACCATCGCCGACTCGGCAGCCAACACCGCCTTCATCACCGGCGGGATAGAACCCGCCGAGCTCAGGGAGCGCTACCTCCAGGCCATCGCCACCTCGTCGGCGTCGATCATCGCCGCCTCCCTGGGCCTCGACCGAGCCGACGAGGAGTCCATCGACCAGTTGGCGCACATCAACGCCCAGTTGACCACCTACACCGGACTCGTGGAGACGGCACGGACCAACAACCGGGTCGCCAACCCGGTCGGCTCGGCGTACCTCGCGTCGGCGTCGACGCTCATGCAGGACACGATCCTGCCCGCGGCCGCCGACCTGTACGACCGCCAGTCCACGTCGGTGGGCGAGTCCGACCGCGAGTGGTCCTCGCCGCCGTGGGGGTCGTTCATCCTGCTGGGGATGGCGATCGCGGTGCTGGTGCTGCTGCAGCAGTGGCTATGGAAGATCACCGGGCGGCGGGTCAACCCGGCGTTGGCGCTGGCCTCGCTGCTCATGGTGGCGACCTTCCTGCTCACCATGATCGCCGGCTTCCTGGCCGCCAACAACAACGCGCGCGGCCTGTCCGAGGGCGCGGCACCGATGAACGAACTCACCCGGCAGCGGATCGACGCCCAGAAGGTGCGCGCGCAGGAGACGCTCAACCTGGTGCGCCGGACCGATCCCGAGGGGTCGGCGGCCGAGCGGGCCGCCATCCTCGGCGGCGTCCGTGACTCGTTGACCGTCTACCTGGACCCGGACGAGCAGTCCCGTAGCCGCATCAGCCTGGACGGCGACGGTGCCGTCACCAGCGCGATCGAGGCCCTGGACGACTGGATGGCCGCCCAGAACCGCGCCGATTCGCTCTACCAACAGGGCGACTACCAGGGGGCCATCACCATCTCCTCGGGCCAGGAGGAGGGCGATTCCGGTGCCGCGTTCGACGAGTTCGACGAGTCCATGCAGGACGCCATCGAGGAGGCCCGCGACACGCTGCGCACGCGCATCGACAACGCGCGGCGCACCTCCGCCACCGGGCCGGACCTGATCATGGCCTTGTCCGCCCTGGCCGCGTTCGCCGTGGTCGTGGGCATCGCACCCCGGATCAGGGAGTACCTGTGAGCGCGCGGATGAGGTGGTGGGCCGGGCGGCGGACCGCCCGCGTGGTGACCGGGGGCGTTCTGGTCGCCGCCCTGGCGCTCGCCGGAGCGTGCGGGGTCGACGACGACGAGGCGCGCGGCGGCGACGGCGGGCCGGACCGGGAGATGATCTCCGAGTCGGATCACGTGGGGATCCCGGAGGTGTCCGCGGTGATGCCGCTGCCGGCCGGAGCGGTGATCAGCACCGACGGCCCGACAGGACTCCCCCAGGTGACCCCCGACGAGTCCTGCGACCCGCTGCCGAGCCTGCGCCCGGACGACGCCCCGCCCGAGGAGCGCGTCCCCCGCATCAGGCAGCGGGGGCGGCTGATCGTGGGGCTGGACCAGGGCTCCAACCTGTTCTCCTTCCGTGACCCGGGCACGGGGCAGCTCACCGGCTTCGACGTGGACCTGGCCCGCGAGATCGCCCGGGACATCTTCGGCGATCCCGGCCAGGTCGAGTTCCGTTCCCTGACCTCGGTCAACCGGATCGAGGCGTTGGAGAACAACCAGGTCGACGTGGTGATCCGGTCGATGTCCATCACGTGCGCGCGGCGCGAGCTGATCACCTTCTCGGTGCCGTACTACCAGGCCTACCAGCGCGTGCTGGCGGTGCGGGGCTCCGGGATCACCGAGATCGAACACCTCGAGGGCCGACGGGTGTGCGTGGCGGCCGGCACCACCTCGGCCTCCCGACTGTGGGAGGAGCTGCAGCGGCTCACGGTGCTGTCGGTCAACACGTGGGCCGACTGCCTGGTGGCCATCCAGCAGAACCAGGTGGACGCCATCACCACGGACGACGCGATCCTGGTGGGCATCACCGCCCAGGATCCGTACCTGGAGATCGTCGGGCCGCAGCTCAACGCGGAGCCGTACGGGGTGGGCATCGCCAAGTCGACCCCCGGCAACAACACCGACGGGCTGGTCCGGCAGGTCAACTCGACCCTCGAGCGGATCCGGGCCGACGGCACGTGGAACCGCATGTACTCCACGTGGCTCTCAGGGCTCGGCCCGAGCCCCGGGATGCCCGAACCGGCCTACGTGCCGGAGGAGCCGAGATGAGCTACCGGAAATGGGATGACGGGCCCGCGGTCGACGAGCCGACCGCGGGGACCGAGGCCACGTTCCGCCCCGAGCCGGGGTCGGTCACCGGTGCACTCGAGGTGACGGGCGCGGCGGGACACACGGAGGCGGTGGGGCACACGGAGACGCGGGGGCACACAGAGGCGTCATGGGACGGCGAGGCGACGGAGGCCACGTCGGCGGTCGCCGCCACCGGTGCGATGCAGGCCACCGGGGCGATCTCCGCGACCGGGGCCGTCTCCATGACGGGATACCTCGAGGACACCGCGGGGTCGGGCAGCACCTCGGACGCATCCGGCAGCCCGGGCTCCCGCGACGACGAGGCGGGTGCCGTCACCGGGCCCGTGGCCACCGCGGACACCACCGACGACCCCGAGTCGCGTACCCGATCGGTCCCCGCCGAGCGGCCCTCCGCCCGGACCGGCGAGGTCACCACCGGCGACCGAACCGGATCCGCACCGTTCCGGATGCGGCAACCCAGCAAGCCCGAGGACCGGCCGAGTCCGGCGTCGGAGGGGCTGGTGGACCTGCCGTACATCATCCCGGTGGACCCCAACTCGGCCATGCTCTCGCCGGAGGACATCGAGGCCGAGTGCGAGGCCTCCGGTGGCCGTCTCCCGCGGCCCGAGCTCCGGCCCGGCGACGTGGTGGCCGACCAGTACGAGGTGCGCGGCGCGCTCGCCCACGGCGGGATGGGCTGGATCTACCTCGCGGTGGACCACAACGTCTCCGACCGGTGGGTGGTGCTCAAGGGCCTGCTCCACGCCGACCAGGCGGAGGCGCAGGAGGTGGCGGTGGCCGAGCGCGAGATCCTGGCCGAGCTCTCCCACCCGTCGATCGTCCGGATCTACAACTTCATCCACGACGACTGGGCCACCTCGCCCACGCACGGCGGGTACATCGTCATGGAATACGTCGGCGGCCCCAGCCTGCGGGACGTGCGGCGGTCGGCGCCCGGCCGGGTCCTGCCCGTGGAGAAGGCGATCGCGTACGTCCTCGAGGCCCTCACAGCGCTGTCCTACCTGCACTCCGTGGGACTGGTCTACAACGACCTCAAGCCCGAGAACATCATGCTCACCGAGGACCACGTCAAGCTCATCGACATGGGCGCCGTCTCGGGCGTGGGCGACTACGGGCACATCTACGGCACCCCGGGCTTCCAGGCACCGGAGATCCCCGTGACCGGCCCCACCATCGCCTCCGACCTGTACACCGTGGGGCGCACCCTGGCCTCGCTGATCGTCCGGCTCCCGGTGGTCGACGGCCGCTACGCCGACGGGATCCCCTCCCCCGTCGAGGAGCCGGTGTTCAGCCGGTACGACTCGCTCTACCGGTTCCTGCTGCGCTCCACCAACGAGGACCCGAACATGCGGTTCCGTAGCGCCAACGGGATGGCCGGGCAGCTCATGGGGGTGCTGCGGGAGGTGCTGGCGCTGCGCACCGGGAAACCACACCCCGCGTTCTCCTCGGTGTTCTCGCCGCAGCGGTCCACCTTCGGCACGCTGTTCACGGTCGAACCGACCGACTTCCTCGTCGACGGCCACGCCCGCGACACCACCCTGACCGGGGCCGAACTCGTCGACGCCCTGCCCGTGCCACTGATGGAATCCTCCGATCCCGCCGGGCGCATCCTCGCCGCCACCTCGTACACCTCCGTCGAGCAGCGGATCGACACGCTCCGTGAGCTGTACTCCGACTCGGAGTCCGAGGCCCACGAGAGCGTGGGCGTGATCATGTCGCTCACCCGCGCCTACCTCGAGAGCGGCGACCTCGCGGCGGCCGAGGCGCTGCTGGAGGAGAACGCCCACCGACTGCGCTCGGAGTGGCGCCTGGTCTGGTACGTCGGGGTGATCGCGCTGCTCAAGGGCGACCCCGTGGGCGCGTATCCCAAGTTCCAGCAGGTGTTGTCTGCCATGCCGGGCGAGAACGGCCCCAAGTTGGCGCTGGCCGCGACGGCCGAACTCATCCTCGACGTGTGCCCGGAGGGGGACCGGACCCGCTGGGCGCGCTCGAGCGAGCACTTCTACCGCACGGTGTGGTCGGTGGACCGGGCGGCGGTCAGCTCCGCGTTCGGGCTGGCGCGTCAGCTGCAGCGGCGCGGAGAGGTGTCGGCCGCGATCGAGGAACTGGACCGGGTGCCGCCCAATTCGCGCTATTCGGCGCTGGCCAACCTCACGGCGATCCTGCTGCTGTGCCAGGGGCGGCCCCTGCAGGAGACCGAAGAATCCCACCTGCGGGAGGCCGCGCGCCGGGTCACCAACCTGTCCGCCGGCGAGCACCGGGCGTTCCAGATCCGGCTGACAGTGCTCACCACCGCGCTCGCCTGGATCCAGCTTCCCGGCAACGAGCCCTCGCCCTCACCGTTGATGCGCGGGGTGCCCTTCACCGAGTTCGGACTGAGGACGGGCGCCGAAACCGTGCTGCGGACCCTCGCGCGGTCCACCGAGACGCGTCAGCAGCGCTTCCGCCTGGTGGACCAGGCCAACAGCATCCGGCCGAGGACGATGTTCTGACCCGTCCCGGGGACCGGATGCTCAGTCCTCGGGGTCGCTGCGCCGCCGGGAGGCCCACAGGATCAGGGTCACCCCGGCCGCGGCGGCGGTGAGCGCCCACAACAGCAGGTCGGTCGCGCCCACACCCGTCTCCGCCAGGGATCCGCGGACCTGCGAGTTGGCGCGTGCCCACTCCGACGACGGCGCGCCCTCGCGCGGCGTCACCGAGTTCACCGGAATCTGCCCGGGGCCGTTGGCGCCGTCGGGTCCGGCGGGCGAGGGCGT
>NZ_JAALEF010000221.1:0-5674 GCF_014145245.1 Dietzia sp. B44
TCCGCTCCCCCGGCGCGATCCCGACGGCCCGCCCAGTCCCGGGTGCACCGCCCCAAGAAGAAGCGACGGTCGTGAGCCCGCGGCGCCACGCCGCCGACCCGGTTCTGGTGCCCGAGCGCCTCTGGCGGGCGCTGGAGCGCCGGCACACCGAGGCCGTCGACTCGCTGACCACCGACCACCTCGAGCGTCGACGACGAGGCGAGCCGCACCCGGTCGCGGACTTCCTGTTCACCTACTACCGGACGAGCGTCGCCACCGTCCGACGCTGGCATCCCGGCCCGGGGATCATCCTGGAGAACGCCCACCTGACCGAACGGGCGCAGTGGCGCCACTACGAGCGGACCTCCCTGCACGGTCGGTCCGGACTGATCGTGGATCCCACGTCCGTCCTGTCCCGATGCGGCCCCCGCCTGACCCGCGCACGCGAGATCGTCGAGGCCACCGCGTCCAGGCCGGGCGCACTGGGTTGTTTCGGCCTTCACGAGTGGGCCATGCTCTACCGGGGAGGCGACGATGCCGTTCGTCATCCCCGGGTGCCCCTCCGGGTATCCCAGCCACTGATCGACGACGTCGTCGACGGATCCCGGCTGCGGTGCACCCACTTCGACGCACTCCGGTTCTTCACCGAGGCCGCCGTCCCCCTCAACAAGGACGTCCTCACCCGCGCCGAACAGGTCCGCAACGAGCAACCGGCCTGCCTGCACGCCGGTATGGATCTCTACTCGTACGTGGCGGACATGGAGGCCGGCGCCCCCGGCGAGCTCCTGGTGGACACGTTGGCCGCGGCCTTCGACGCCCGCGAGGTCGACATGCGGTCCTCTCCCTATGACCTGTCCGCCTGGGGACTCGACCCGATCCCGGTGGAGTCCCCCGAGGGACGAGCGGTCTTCGTCGCCCACCAGCGCGGATGGGTCGCGCGGACTCAGACGCTCCGCGCCCGGTACCTGGAGGCGGCGCGGGTCCTGGAGGCGACGAACCCCACCTGCCCGGCCGGCGCCGGACGACCGCCGGTCAGGCGGCAACCGCTCCGAACAGCCGCTGGGCCACCTCGGTGATGACGCTCCCGAGCTCGGCGTAGGCGTCGTCACCGGCCGTGGCCGTGCGGAGCACCAGACCCATCGTCCGGCCCGGTGCGGGCTCGACGAACCTCGCGACCCCGATGCCGGGGTCGCGGCTCTCGGACACCACGGCCGACTCCGGCACGATCATCACCCCCAGCCCCCCGGCGACGCACCTCACCGCGGTGGTCAGGGACGCCGCCCGCGACCCACCACGACCCAGGATCGGAGCCGAGACCCGCCGGCACAGGTCGACGGTCTGGTCACGGAGGCAGTGCCCCTCGTCGAGCATCAGCAGTGGGAGATCCACGAGGGCCTCGAGGGAGAGGCCCTCCTGCCCGGCGAGCGGGTGGTCGGCCGGGACGAGGAGAGCGAACGGTTCGGTGTACAGGGGCATACCGATGGCACCCGCGGCATCGGTGGGAAGGGCCATGATCGCGACGTCGATCGCCCCCGAGCGCAACTGCTCGAGCAGTCTGGCGGTCTGATCCTCGACGATCCGTGGCCGCAGATCCGGGAAACGCTCGGTCAGGGCGGGCAGCAGACCCGGCAGCAGGTAGGGCGCCGCCGTGGGGATCACACCGATGCGGACGTCGCCCGACAGCGGCCCCCCGCTACCGGCGGCGATGTCGGCCACCGCGTCCATCGCGCCCACCGCGGCCCGTGCGAACGGGAGGAGCTGGTGCCCGACCGGTGTGACGAGCACCGTCCTGGTACTCCGTTCGACCAGGTGAACCCGGAGTCCCTCCTCCAGAGTCGCCAGGGCCTGGGAGAGCGACGGCTGGCTCATTCCCAGCTCCTCAGCGGCACTGCGGAAGTGGAGACGCTCCGCGACAGCGAGGAACACCCTGAGCTGGGTCACGCTCGGAACGAACCGCTGATTGGCCATGTCGATGAGTGTAGGACGATCAATAGCCCCACGTCGATGATTATTCACCCTCCCCTATGGGTGATCTTCACCTCATTAGGCTTTACCTCTCACTGCGCGTCGGGCATAGTCTCCCCTGCCCGTTCAAGAACGGCCCATAACCCAGGAGGATCACATGGCACTTCTCACCATCGGCGATCAGTTCCCCGACTTCGAGCTCACCGCACTCAAGGGCGGCGACCTCCAGCAGGTCAACGCCCAGCAGCCCGAGGACTACTTCGAGACGCTCACCAACCAGTCGTACGCCGGCAAGTGGCGGGTGATCTTCTTCTACCCGAAGGACTTCACCTTCGTCTGCCCCACCGAGATCGCCGCGTTCGGCAAGCTCGACGAGGACTTCCAGGACCGCGACACGCAGGTCCTCGGTGGCTCGATCGACAACGAGTTCGCGCACTTCAACTGGCGCGCGACCAACGACGAGCTCAAGGGTGTCCCGTTCCCGCTCCTGTCGGACATCAAGCACGAGCTGATCCGCGCGCTCGGTGTCGAGAACGCGGACGGGGTCGCCGACCGCGCGACCTTCATCGTCGACCCGGACAACGTCATCCAGTTCGTCTCGGTGACGCCTGATGCCGTCGGCCGCAACGTGGACGAGGTCCTCCGTGTCCTCGACGCCCTCCAGTCGTCCGAGGTCTGCGCCTGCAACTGGCAGAAGAACGACCCGACGAAGAACATCAACAAGATGGACATGCTGCAGGAGGGCATCAAGTGACCATCGAGAACCTGAAGTCCGGGCTCCCTGAGTTCGCGAAGGATCTCAAACTGAACCTCGGCTCCCTGGCGCGCTCGACAGAGCTGTCGCCGCAGCAGCTGTGGGGGACCTTCCTGGCCACCGCCGCGGCGACCCGGTCCGAGACCGTGCTGTCCGAGATCGCCGACGAGGCGCGCGAGCACCTGTCCGACGAGGCGTTCAACGCCGCCCTCGGTGCTGCGTCCATCATGGCCATGAACAACGTGGCCTACCGCGCCAAGGAGTTCCTGGGAGACGACTACGCCCAGGTCCGCATGGGCCTCCGGATGAACATCATCGCGAACCCGGGTGTGGAGAAGGCCGACTTCGAGCTCTGGTCCATGGCCGTCTCGACGATCAACGGCTGCGAGAACTGCACCGCCGCGCACGATGACGTCATCCGCAAGGAGGGCATCACCAAGGAGCAGGCCTGGGAGGCGGTCAAGATCGCCGGCACCGTGGCCGGCGTCGCACAGGCTGTCGAGATCCACGCCAACATCTGACACCCTCGTCCGGTCAACGGACCCGGAGCCCCGTCGACATCGTCGACGGGGCTCCACGCATTTCCCCGCCCCGACCGTCGAGTTGGCACTCCCCAAAACGCCCGGACAGGACTAGGTTCGGAGCCAGGCAGGTGGAAGAATCTTTCACACCGACGCGAAGAGATCTGGAGATGCCATGACCACCGGAGGTACCCCGTCAGGAGACGGGAACCCGAACGATCCGACCGGCACCGGCGCCGCCCAACAGAACTGGGGTGGACAGCAGTACGGCGGACAGGGGGACGCACAGGGATTCGGCCAGGAGCCCTATCCCGGACAGGGCTACGGCCAGGAGGGCTACGGCCAACAGGCTTATGGCCAGCAGGGATCCGGAGGGCAGGGCTTCGGCCAGCAGCCGTACGGTGACCACGGTTACGGGGCGGGGTACCCCCAGTCCGGCCAGGGGGGCGGGCCGGTGATGACGGGCAGGGTGTCCGCCACCGACGCCATCGGCGCCGGCTGGCAGATGTTCAAGAACAACCCGCTGCCGTGGGTTCTGGTCACGTTGGCGATGTTCCTCGCCAACGGGCTCGCGAGTTCGATATCCAACTCTCAGTCGGCGTCGGTGGCGTTCCTGGGCTCGATACTGGCGATCGCCGTGAGCTTCCTGTTCCAGGCATTCATCATCCGGGGAGCCCTCCTCGAGGTGGACGGGCACAAGCCGGAGATCGGCGACTTCTTCAAGTTGCAGAACTTCGGGGCGTTCGTCATCGCCGCGATCCTCGTGGCGATCGCGACGTCCATCGGGTTGATCCTCCTCATCATCCCCGGCATCGTGATCGCGTTCTTCCTGTACTGGACCCTCCACTTCGTCGTGGACCGCAACATGACCGCGATCGACGCCATGAAGTCCAGCGTCAACGCGATCAAGTCCGACGCGGGAAACCTGTTCGCTCTCGCGGTGCTCAACATCCTCGTCGTCGTGGCAGGTTTCCTCGCCCTGTTCGTCGGGCTCCTCATCGCGATCCCCGTGGCCACCCTGGCCTCGGTGTTCGCCTACCGCACCATCACGGGCCCGAGCGAGTTCTCGCGGATGGCGACGAGCACGATCTGACCACCGCGTCACTCGCGCTCGCGGCTGACGGACACGAGCTGGGCAGACGACGGCCCCCGGCGAACTCGCCGGGGGCCGTCGTCCATCCGAGGTGATGCCGTATCGGTCGTGCGTGTCAGTCGTGCGTGGTGGGTTCCCGGGCCTCCGCGGGCTCCCTCTCGTAGACCATCGCGCGCCGCACCGCCCAGATCGTCGCCGCGAACGCCAGCAGCGCGAGCGGCCAGCCCATCGCGATGCGGGCGGCCCCGAGCCAGTTGACCTCGTCGTTCAGGTAGAGCGCGTACTGCAGCACTGCGCGTATCGCGAAGAGCCCTGCCCAGATCCACGTGGCGACGGCGTACCACCGACGCGCTTTCGGGTGACGGCGCCAGGACATCCCTTTTCCGTCGAGCAGGCCCCAGATCACCCCGACGAGTGGCCACCGCGCGAGCGCGGACAGGGCGAACACCCCGCCGTACACCGCCTGCGTGATGATCCCGTAGAGGAAGTATCCCTTTGCGCTTCCGGTGCGCCAGGCGATCAGGACACCGATCGCGACCCCGAAGAAGCCGGAGATCGCCGGCTGGGGGTTCTCCCGTCGGACCAGTGACCACGCCAGCATGGCGACCGCCACCCCGAGCGCCGCCCAGATCGCCACCGTCAGTCCCCAGAAGCCGTTGACGGGGACGAAGGTCAGGATGGGGATCGACGAGTAGACCAGGCCGCGGACGCCACCCATCTGCTCGAGCAGCGAGGCGTCCGGGTCACCGAACGCGGACTTCCGCTTACCTCCCGCGCTCTCCGGGGGCACTTCTCCGGTGGACTGCTCGCCGGCCCGCTCAGACTCGGTCACACTTCTCCTCCGCGTGTAGCGCCCGGTTGCCCACTGAGCAATTCGTATCGTGGATTGAACATGATCTTCTGGCCAGACCGGACGCCGATACGCCCGGTCACCTTGACGAAGCGGCCGGTGTCGATACCCGGGATCGAACCACGTCCCAGCCAGCACACGTCCACCGCACCCGTACCGTCGTACACCTCGGCGGTCACCCCGAGGAACCGCTCTCCCCCTCCGGACAGGACTGTGCGCACGCGCCCTGCCAGGGTGACCATCTGCCCTCTCCGGGCGTCCTCGACGGGCGAGCAGCCGATGCCCTGAACCGCACCGGCCAGGTCCACCGCGTCGAGCGATTCGAGCGGCGCGGTCAGCCGAGCCGAGAGACCACGGAACATCCGGGTGACGGGCATGGCTCCCCTCTCAGCGCGTCGGTCGGTCAGAGATCGTCGGTGGAGCGGAGCCGGTCCATGGCGCTGCCGTCCCTGCGGGGCCGGGACTCCGGCTGCCGAGGCTGTTCCCGGGTGGGGGTCGGGCTCGGGGCCGGG
>NZ_JAALEF010000222.1:0-5935 GCF_014145245.1 Dietzia sp. B44
CTGCTATCCGAAGCACGTCCCTAACACCGGGGTGGCCCGGTGGCGTGGTGCTGTGGGTGCTGCCGCAACCCAGCGGGTTGAACGCGCACGAGACCCTCGACTCCCTGGCCGCGCACTGGCGGGAGGTCTGGGGTGCGGTGGAGAGGACCGGGGACCCCGGTGCACGCTGAACCGGCCCGTCGTCACCCGACTTCCGGCGACGTCAGCCGTCGTTACTCCGTCGATCGGCCCGGAAGGACCTCTCGACCAGCACCCTGATCTCCTCCGCCAGCGCGGGGACCGGACCGGAAACGGGGAGTCCCGGGACCACGTCGGTGATCCCGAGCGGGGCGAGCGGCCCGGGTGCCACGCCGAGATCGGCTTTCCAGCCCGCGTACTGGGCCCCGCTGGAGGCGAAGACGATGCGCCCGAGGCCCACGAACGCGTGGGCGGCGCTGCACATCGCGCAGTGCTCGCCCGAGGTGTACACGACACTGGACGCCCGCTCCTCGGGCTGCATGCTCTCCGCCGCCCAGCGGGCGATCGCGAACTCCGGATGTCTGGTGGCGTCCCTACTCGATTCGCGGTTACGGTCCGCGAACCGCGCCTCGCCGGCCTCGTCGACCAGCACAGAGGGGAACGGTTTGTCCCCCGCCGCCAGCGCCTGCCCCGCGAGGTCCACACAGGTGCGGAGATGGACGAGGTCGTCGGCCCCGACGGGGCGGGGGTCGGACGTGGTGGTCACGGTGCCTCCTGGAAGAGTCTGCTCCCCGCGGGGTTACGAGCTGCCGCCGACGCGCGCGTGCGGGAAGTCGGCGGCACGCCCCTGGAACGCCAGGATATGCGGGTTCTCGATGACTCCCTCGCGGATCTCGATGGCGCGGGAGATGGTGAGGTCCTCATCCCATGCGGCCGGCCCCTCCATGACCGTCCGCAGGAAGGGCAGGAGCGCCTCGCTGATCTCCCACGTCGCCGAGTTCCACAGGTAGGACGGACTGTGGTCGACGGCGTAGTAGTGCACACCCTGCCCGACGGTGAACATCGGGTCCTCGAACCCCGTGGGCACGGCCCACTCGAAGCCCATGCCGGCGTCGCACGAGACGTCGATGATGAGGCTGCCGGCAGCGAACTCCTCGAGATCCACGGTCCGCAGGTAGGTCAACGGGGCTGTGACGTCCTGGAGAGTGCAGTTCACCACGATGTCGTGCGAGGCGAGGAACGTGGGGAGCAGGACGTCGCCGTCCTCGGTGGGAACCGTGCTGAGGTGGGTCGCGCCCTCGTCGGTGTTGAGCTGGGTGATGTGGGCGCTGTGGATCGGCGAGCCCACCGCCGTGGCCCCCCGCTGGGTGAGGACCTGGATGTCGTGGATCCCGTGGGCGTTCAGGGCGGTGACGGCCCCGCGCGCTGTGGCGCCGAACCCGATCACCACCGCGCTCAGCCGGGGCCCGTAGTTGCCGGTGGACCCCGTGAGGCTCAGGGCGTGAAGGACCGAGCAGTACCCGGCGAGCTCGTTGTTCTTGTGGAGCACGTGCAGACTGAAGTCGCCCTGCGGGGTCCAGTGGTTCATCGACTCGAAGGCGATGAGGGTGAGCCGACGGTCGATCGCGGTCTGCGTCAACCCGGTGTCCTGCACACAGTGCGGCCAGCCCCACAGGACGCGACCCTCCGGGATCTCGGCCATCTCTCCCAGCTGGGGTTTCGGGAGCAGCAGCACGTCAGCGGAGTCGATCACCTCGGCGCGCTCGGCGACCCGCCCCACGCGCGACTCGACATAGCCGGGATCGAGTTGGAAGTCGGCGGCGTAGCCGCGTTCGACGATCATGCGTGCGCGGAGGTCCGGCTCGATCCGGTCCAGGTGCCGGGGATGTATCGGGAGTCGACGCTCGTTCTCCATGGTGGAGCTCGCGAGCAGACCGAGGCTGAGGAGTTCGCCTCCCGGGGAGGCACCATCGCCAGTGGCGGCGGAGGTGGTGGCGGGCGGGTGAGCGGTTCCGGTCATCCGGACTCCCATCATCAGGGAACCGAATCCAGCTCCTGGTCCGACTATATGCGGCCGGACAGGGGAGCGGCCCGGCGCCGAGCGGGAGCGGCCCGCGGGACGGGTCCGATGACGCTCAGGACTCGTGCCGGAACCCGACCTTGATGGTCACCTGCCAGTGGGCCACCCGGTCGCCGTCCAGCTTCCCGCGGACGGACTGCACCTCGAACCACTCGAGGTTGCGGAGAGTCTTGGAGGCCTCGGCGACCGCGTTGGCTATCGCGGCATCCGTTCCTTCGGGGGAGGAGCCGACGATCTCGGTGACGCTGTAGACGTGGTTCATGGTGCCCTCCAGGTTGTGTGACCTGGCTCACTCTATCGCGGCTAGTGCCCTCGCCGGGCCGAATGACACCGGGCCGAATGACACCGGACCCGACGACACCGCACCCACCGGCGCGCGGCCGATGGGTGCGGTGAGGCGGGCGGGTCGGATCAGTTGCCGAGGCTCGCGAGCGCGGAGTTGAACGTCTCGCTCGGGCGCATGGCCTCCCGCAGCTTGTCGACGGAGGGCTGGAAGTAGCCTCCCAGCTCGACCTTGGAGCCCTGGACCGACAGCAGCTCCTCGAGGATGGTGTCCTTGTCCGCGGTCAGCTTCTCCGCCAGCGGAGCGAAGTGCGCCGCCAGGTCCCGGTCCTCGGTCTGCGCGGCCAGCTCCTGGGCCCAGTACAGCGCGAGCCAGAACTGGCTGCCCCGGTTGTCGAGCTCACCGGTGACGCGGGACGGTCCCTTCCGGTTCTCCAGCAGCTTGCCGGTCGCCGTGTCGAGCGTCTTGGCCAGGATCGTGGCCTTGGGGTTGTCGTCCTTCCGGCCGAGGTCGTCCAGGCTGGCCCCCAGCGCGAGGAACTCGCCGAGCGAGTCCCAGCGCAGGTGGTTCTCCTCCACCAGCTGCTGGACGTGCTTCGGCGCCGATCCGCCCGCGCCGGTCTCGTACAGTCCACCGCCCGCCATCAGGGGCACGATCGACAGCATCTTGGCGCTGGTACCGAGTTCGAGGATCGGGAACAGGTCGGTGAGGTAGTCGCGCAGGATGTTGCCGGTCACCGAGATGGTGTCCAGGCCCCTCCACGCGCGCTCGAGCGTGTAGCGCATGGCACGCACCTGGGACATGATCTGGATGTCCAGGCCCTCGGTGTCGTGGTCGGCGAGGTACTTCTTCACCAGGGTGATCAGGTTGTTCTCGTGCGGGCGGTACGGGTCGAGCCAGAAGACGGCCGGCATCTCCGAGGCGCGCGCACGGTCCACGGCGAGCTTCACCCAGTCGCGGATCGGCGCGTCCTTGACGGTGCACATGCGCCAGATGTCGCCGGCCTCGACGTCCTGGGAGAGCAGGACCTCGCCGGTGGCGGCGTCGACGATGTTGGCGACGCCGTCGTACTGGACCTCGAAGGTCTTGTCGTGGCTGCCGTACTCCTCGGCCTTCTGCGCCATGAGACCGACGTTCGGCACGGTGCCCATCGTGGTGGGATCGAACGCCCCGTTGGTCTTGCAGAAGTTGATGATCTCCTGGTAGATCCGCGCGAACGTGGACTCCGGGATGACCGCCTTGGTGTCCTTCTTGCGGCCGTCGGCGCCGTACATCTTCCCGCCGATGCGGATCATCGCGGGCATCGACGCGTCGACGATGATGTCCGAGGGCGAGTGGAAGTTGGTGATGCCGCGGGCGGAGTCGACCATCGCCAGTTCCGGCCGGTGCTCGTGGCACCGGTGCAGATCCTCGATGATCTCCTCCTTCTTGGAGGACGGGAGCGTCTCGATCTTGTCGTACAGGTCGACCATGCCGTTGTTGACGTTGATCCCGAGCTCGTCGAACAGGTCGTGGTGCTTGTCGAAGGCCTCCTTGTAGAAGACCCTCACCGCGTGGCCGAACACGATGGGGTGGCTGACCTTCATCATGGTCGCCTTGACGTGGAGCGAGAACATGACGCCGGTCTCCTTGGCGTCGTTCAGCTGCTCCTCGTAGAACTCCAGGAGCGCCTTCTTGCTCATGAACATGGAGTCGACGACCTCGCCGGCCTCGAGGGGCACCGTCTTGAGGACGTGGGTCTCGCCGTCCGGCGTCACCACCTCCATGCGCGCATCGCAGGCGCGGTCGAGGATGATCGACTTCTCGCCGGCGTAGAAGTCGCCGTGCGTCATGTGTGCGACGTGGGTCTGCGACGCCATCGACCACTTGCCCATCGAATGCGGGTTGGCCCGGGCGTACTCCTTGACCGCCTTCGGGGCGCGGCGGTCCGAGTTGCCCTGGCGGAGCACCGGGTTCACGGCGCTGCCCAGACACGCGGAGAGTCGCTCGGCGACCTCGATCTCCTCGGGGGTCTGCGGGTCGTACGGGTACTTGGGGATGTCGTAGCCCTTGGCCTGGAGTTCCGCGATGGCGGTGTTCAGCTGGGGGACCGAGGCGCTGATGTTGGGAAGCTTGATGATGTTGGTGCCCGGTTCCTGGGTCATCTGTCCCAGTTCGGCCAGGTTGTCGGGAACCTTCTGTTCGTCGGTCAACCGATCCGGGAAGGCGGCCAGGATGCGGGCGGCCACCGAGATGTCGCTCGTCGTGACATCGATATCGGCGGCGTCGGTAAAGGTGCGGACGACCGGGAGGAACGCCTCCGTCGCCAGTCGTGGGGCCTCATCGGTGAGGGTGTAGATGATCGTCGTTCTGCCTGGGGTCATGTCGGCTCTTTTCTTTTCAGGCTGATCGTGTTCTTGTGGAACGGCATCAGCACGCCTGCACCATCATCACCCGAGTCGGGCCGGCGTGGCCAGAACCCCCCAGTGTGGTCGATCGGTGCACGTGCGCGGTTGTGTGATCGTCTCGGCGTCACCCTGCACTGTGGCCCACGACGCACGCGTCCGCGGCGTTTTCCGGCGGCGGGGACCCCGACCGGGGCGTCCCGGGCCGGGCCGTCCCCGCGGGGCGGGCGCGTTCCGGCGGTGTCGCGTCCGTCCCATCAGGCCTAGTGTCGAGGGACGACCGCTACTGCCGAGGAGGCGTCGACGATGACCGATGTGGGTGCACGGGCACAGGAACTGGCCGCTCTACACGACTCGGGTGACCTGGTGGTCCTCCCGACCGTCTGGGACACCTGGAGTGCCCGGACTGCCGCGGACGTGGGGTTCCACGGACTCACCGTGGGAAGTCACCCGGTCGCCGACGCCATCGGGAGCGCCGACGGTGAGCGGATGGACTTCGGCGAGTACCTCGGGGTGGTGCGCAGGATCGCCGAGTCGGTCGACATCCCCGTGAGCGCGGACGTGGAGTCCGGGTACGGGCTCGGTCCGGACGAGTTGATCTCGCGGTTGCTCGAGGCAGGGGCGGTGGGGGCCAACATCGAGGATGTGGTCCACGGCGAGGGCGACCGGGTCCGGGACAAGCACGAGCACGCCGACTACATCGCCGGCGCCCGCCGCGCGGCGGATGACGCCGGTGTGCCCTTCGTGATCAACGGCCGCACCGACGCGGTCAAGCTGGGCGGAGAGGTCTTCTCCGATCCGCTCGCCGAGGCGGCCGAGCGCATCGTGCTGATGGAGCAGGCCGGCGCGCGCTCGGTCTACCCGGTGGGGCTGACGTCCGCCGACCAGGTGACCAGACTCGTCGGGGCGGTCTCGATCCCGGTCAACGTGACCGCTCATCCCGTGAAGGGCCACGGCGCAGGGGACCTGGCCGTCCTCAGGAACCTGGGGGTGCGGCGGGTGTCCTTCGGCCCGCTGTGGCAGATGTGGCTCACCAAGGTCTCCACCGAGCAGCTGTCCCACTGGATGACCCCCGACCAGTAGGTCGCAGCGGAGCGACCGCCCCGGCAGGCGGTGCGTCGGACGTTCAGTCCGAGGCGCTCGGGCGCCTGCGGCCGGCCTTGGCCTGCGAGCGCCGGCTCTTGGCGTCGAGGCGCCGCAGCCTCGATCCGTAGGTGGGCCGTGTCGGCC
>NZ_JAALEF010000223.1:0-7812 GCF_014145245.1 Dietzia sp. B44
CTCCAGCCCCAGCAGGTCGACGCCGCGTTCCCCCTCCCCGACGACGCCCCCGTGCCGTCGGCGTGAGCGCGCGGGTGCCGGGGTGGTGCGGATGACCGAGCGGGGAGGGGAGCTCCGCGGGCGGGATCCCGCCGACCGGTCGGTGGCGCTCGGGATGCTCGCCGGGGTCCTGGCGTACACGCTCTGGGGCTTCTTCCCCGCGTTCTTCCCGCTGCTCGAGCCCGCCGGTGCGGTCGAGATCGTGGGCCACCGCATCGTGTGGTCGCTGGTGATCATGGCGCTGGTGCTCACCGTCATGCGACGGTGGCGGGAGCTGTGGGCGCTCGACCGCCTCTCGTGGGCGCGGATCGCCGGCGCCGCCGCGTTCATCACCGTGAACTGGGGTGTGTACGTCCACACGGTCAACTCCGAGCGGGTCACCGAGGCGGCCCTGGGATACACGATCAACCCCCTGGTGAGCGTGCTCCTGGGAGTCGTGGTGTTCCGCGAACGGCTGAACCGTCCCCAGGTGTTCGCGGTGGCCCTCGCCGTCGTCGCGGTGGGGGTTCTCACCGTGGGGTACGGACACTTCCCGTACCTCTCGGTGCTCCTGGCGACGAGTTTCGGCCTGTACGGGGTCTTCAAGAAGAAGCTCCGGGTGGACCCGGTGGTGGGGATGACCGGGGAGGTGCTGCTCATCGCGCCGGTCGCGCTCGCCGTTCTGGTGTGGCTGGGCGCGACCGGCGCGGGCACGTTCACCGGACACGGGGCGGGGCACGCGGCGTTGCTCGCCACCTCGGGCCTGGTGACCGTGGTGCCGTTGCTGTTGTTCGCCGTGGCCGCCCAGCGGATACCCCTGGCCACCGTCGGGATGCTGCAGTACATCATCCCGGTCCTGCAGATGGCCTGGGGGATCCTGGTGGTCGGGGAGCGACTGGACGCCGTCCAGTGGACGGGCTTCGCGTTGATCTGGGTGGCGGTGATCGCGTTCACGCTGGCGGGACGGTCACGCCGCCGGACGCGTGCTGGCGTTTCGGGTCGTGTCGGAGAACCGACCTACACTGGGCCGGACAAGCCGTAGGAGGAATGCTGCGTGGGCGGATCCCAGTTCGTGCATCTGCACAATCACACCGAGTTCTCGATGCTCGACGGGATGGCGCAGATCAACCCGATGTTCGCGGAGGCCTCCAGGCTCGGGATGCCCGCGGTGGGCATGACCGACCACGGCAACATGTACGGGTCCTCGGACTTCTACAAGCAGGCCGTCAAGACCGGGATCAAGCCGATCATCGGGATCGAGGCGTACGTCGCACCCGAGTCGAGGTTCAACAAGAAGCGCGTGCTGTGGGGGGAGAAGCACCAGAAGGGTGACGACGTCGCCGGTTCGGGCGCCTACACCCACATGACCATGGTCGCCGAGAACGCGACCGGCCTGCGCAACCTGTTCCTGCTGTCCTCGCTGGCCTCGTACGAGGGGCAGTTGGGCAAGTGGGCGCGGATGGACGCCGAGATCCTGGCCGAGCACTCCGAGGGAATCATCGCCACATCGGGTTGTCCCTCCGGCGAGATCCAGACCCGCCTGCGCCTGGGCCATCACAAGGAGGCCTACGAGGCGGCCGAGAAGTGGCAGTCGATCTTCGGGAAGGACAACTTCTTCCTGGAGCTCATGGACCACGGGATCGACATCGAGCGGCGGGTCCGCGAGGACCTGCTCAAGCTCGGCAAGGACCTGGGCATGCCGCCGTTGGTGACCAACGACTGCCACTACGTCACCCGCGAGCAGTCCCACGCGCACGAGGCGATGCTGTGCGTACAGACGGGCAAGACCCTCGCCGACGAGAACCGCTTCAAGTTCGACGGCGACGGGTACTTCCTCAAGTCCGCGGCGGAGATGCGTGCCCAGTGGGATACCGAGGTCCCGGGTGGATGCGACAACACGCTGTGGGTGGCCGAGCGGGTCCAGCCATACGACGAGATCTGGGCGCCCAAGGACCGGATGCCCAAGTTCCCCGTGCCTGCGGGGGAGACGGAGGACTCCTGGCTCGCCCGGGAGGTCCACAAGGGCCTGGAGTGGCGGTTCCCCGCGGGGGTTCCGCAGGAGTACCTGGACCGCGCGGAGTTCGAGCTCGAGGTGATCAAGGGCAAGGGGTACCCCGGGTACTTCCTCGTGGTCGGTGACCTCATCGAGTACGCCCGCTCCATCGGGATCAAGGTCGGCCCGGGTCGAGGGTCCGCGGCGGGTGCGCTGGTGGCGTACGCGCTCAAGATCACCAATATCGACCCGATCGAGCACGGACTGCTGTTCGAGCGGTTCCTCAACCCGGAGCGCCCCTCGGCGCCGGATATCGATATCGACTTCGACGACCGCCGCCGCGGCGAGATGATCCGCTACGCCAGCGACAAGTGGGGCGCCGACAAGATCGCCCAGGTCATCACGTTCGGCACCATCAAGACCAAGGCCGCCATCAAGGACGCCGCGCGCGTGAACTTCGGCCAGCCCGGGTACGCGATCGCCGACCGGATCACCAAGGCCCTGCCGCCGGCGGTCATGGCCAAGGACATCCCCCTGTCGGGCATCACCGACCCCAAGCACGAGCGGTACGGCGAGGCCTCGGAGGTCCGCCAGCTCATCGAGACCGACCCGGACGTCAAGCGGATCTACGACACGGCCCGCGGACTGGAGGGAATGGTCCGCCAGGCGGGTGTCCACGCGTGCGCGGTGATCATGTCGTCCGAGCCGCTGCTCGACGTGATCCCCATGTGGAAGCGCGCGCAGGACGGGGCCCTGATCACCGGGTGGGACTACCCCTCGTGTGAGGACATCGGCCTGCTCAAGATGGACTTCCTGGGCCTGCGCAACCTCACGGTGATCGGCGACTGCCTGGAGAACATCAAGTCCAACCGTGGCGAGGAGATCGACCTCGACACGCTCAGCACCGACGACCAGGCGACCTACGACCTGCTGGCCAGCGGCGACACCCTCGGCGTGTTCCAGCTGGACTCCGGTGGCATGCGTGAGCTGCTCAAGCGCATGAAGCCGACGGGGTTCAACGACATCGTGGCCGCCCTCGCGCTGTACCGGCCCGGCCCCATGGGGATGGGGACGCACTGGAACTACGCCGACCGCAAGAACGGCAAGCAGGAGCTGGTGCCGATCCACCCGGAGCTGGAGGAGCCGCTCCGGGTGATCCTCGGCGAGACCCACGGTCTGATCGTGTACCAGGAGCAGATCATGGCCATCTCCCGCGAGCTCGCGGGATACACCGCCGGTGAGGCCGACGGCTTCCGCAAGGCCATGGGCAAGAAGAAGGCCGAGGTCCTGGCCGCCGAGTACGAGAAGTTCTCGGGCGGAATGTTCGAGCGCGGTTTCTCCAAGGAGGCCGTGGACGCCCTGTGGGGGACCATCGAGCCCTTCGCCTCGTACGCGTTCAACAAGTCCCATGCGGCCGGCTACGGGCTGGTGTCCTTCTGGACCGGCTACCTCAAGGCCAACTATCCGGCGGAGTACATGGCCGCCCTGCTCACCTCCGTGGGTGACGACAAGGACAAGGCCGCGCTGTACCTGTCCAACTGCCGGCAGATGGGGATCCGGGTCCTGCCGCCGTCCGTCAACGAGTCGCTCACCAACTTCGCCTCGGTGGGCACGGACATCCGGTTCGGTATGGGTGCGGTCCGCAACGTCGGTTCGCACGTCGTGGACTCCGTCGTGGCCGCCCGTACGGAGAAGGGGGCGTTCACCGACTTCTCCGACTACCTGGCCAAGATCGACCAGACCGCGTGCACCAAGAAGGTCACGGAATCGCTGATCAAGGCCGGCGCGTTCGACTCCCTGGGGCACCCCCGCAAGGGACTGTTCCTGGTCCACGCCGACGCCGTCGAGTCGGTGATGTCCACCAAGAAGGCCGAGGCGGTGGGCCAGTTCGACCTCTTCGGCGGGGCGGACACGGACGAGACGGGAGGCGCCTCCGCCTTCAGCGACGTCTTCGCGGTCCGCGTGCCCGACGAGGAATGGGAGATCAAGCAGAAGCTGGCGCTCGAGCGGGAGATGCTCGGTCTGTACGTCTCGGGCCACCCGCTCGACGGGTTGGAGTCCGCGCTCGCCGCCAAGACCGACACGTCGATCGCGACCATCCACGAGGGCGAGCTCGCGCACGGCACCGCGGTGACCATCGGCGGGATCATCTCCGGTGTGGACCGGCGGGTCAACAAGAACGGCGAACCGTGGGCGATCGTGACCATCGAGGACTTCAACGGAAGCGTCGAGGTGCTCTTCTTCCCCAAGACGTACCGGCTCGCGGCGCTGGACATCGCCGAGGACGCGGTCGTCCTGGTCAAGGCGCGCATCAACATCCGCGAGGACCGGGTGTCGGTGTTCGGTGACACCCTCGAGGTGCCGGACCTGGTCGTGGGCGGCAACGGCGCCCCGCTGGCGCTGACCCTGCCCACCCGGATGTGCACCATCGAGACCGTTACCGCCCTCAAACAGGTGCTCGGCCGACACCCCGGACCCTCCGACGTCCACCTGCGGCTGGTCAACGGGAACTCCTCGACGGTGTTGCGACTGGACGACCATCTGCGGGTGGAGACGTCCTCCTCGCTCATGGGGGATCTCAAGGCGCTGCTCGGGCCGGGTTGTCTCACCGGATGACCAGTTGGCGGTGACGGACCGCACGGTGGGACACTGGTCGTCGTGACCGTCACCGACTCCGCCGCGACCCAGGTAGTGACCCCAGACGACATCGACATCGCCGCCCGCCGCATCGGCGACGTGATCCTCGCGAGCGAACTGCACCAGAGCGAGCGGTTGAGCGAGCAGACCGGCGCGACCATCCTGCTCAAGCGCGAGGACCAGCAGGCGGTGCGGTCGTACAAGATCCGGGGCGCGTACAACCTGATGTCGCAGTTGACCGGTGACGAGCGCAGCGCGGGCGTGGTGACGGCGAGCGCCGGCAACCACGCCCAGGGCGTCGCGTTCGCCTGCCGGAGCCTCGGGATCAACGGCCGCATCTACGTCCCCACCAACACCCCCAAGCAGAAGCGGGATCGGATCCTCGCCCACGGTCGCAACTGGGTGGAGCTGGTGGTCACCGGCGTCAACTTCGACGCCGCCCAGACCGCGGCCCGCGCCGACGCCGAGCGGACCGGTGCGACGATGGTCCCGCCGTTCGACCACCCGGACACCATGGCCGGTCAGGGAACCATCGCGGCGGAGATCCTGGCGCAGCTCGACCGGGTCCCCGATGCGGTGGTGGTGCCGGTCGGCGGCGGCGGTCTGGTGGGCGGGCTCGCCACCTACCTGGCGGAGTACGCGCCCGACTGCAAGATCATCGCGGTGGAACCCGCGGGAGCGCCCTCTCTGACCCGGGCTCTCGAGGCGGGCGAGCCCGTCATCCTCGACACCGTGGACACCTTCGTCGACGGTGCGTCGGTGGCACGGCTCGGGGATTTCCCGTTCGGGGTGATCTCGTCGATGACCGAGCGGATCCAGGTCCTCACCGTGGACGAGGGTGCGGTGTGTACGGCGATGCTGGAGCTGTACCAGAACGAGGGGATCATCTCCGAGCCCGCCGGCGCGCTGGCGGTCACCGCACTCGAGCAGCTCGAGATCGACGAGGGCGCGACGGTCGTCTGCATCATCTCGGGCGGTAACAACGACGTCTCGCGGTACAGCGAGATCATCGAACGCTCGTTGGTGCACCAGGGGCTGAAGCACTACTTCCTGGTCAAGTTCCCCCAGGAGCCCGGCCAACTGCGTCGATTCCTCGACGAGGTGCTGGGTCCGGAGGACGACATCACGCAGTTCGAGTACCTCAAGCGCAACAACCGCGAGTACGGGGCCGCCCTCGTGGGTATCGAGCTCGGCTCCGCCACGGGCCTGCACTCCCTGCTCGAGCGGATGGAGGCCTCCCGGATCGACTGTGAGCGGCTCGAGCCCGGCACCGCGGCGTACGAGTACCTGACCTGAGGCCCGTCTACCCGGTGTCCGGGCGGGTGCGCACCACCGCGAACCCGAACGCCTGACAGAAGACCGAGTCCTCGTCGACCACCGCCCCCGAGGCCAGCACCGCCTCGCCGGCCACCGGGACCCTGCTCGGCTCGGTTCCCAGGTTCACCACCAGGGCGAGCGATCCGCGGTGGACGATCAGCCAGCGGCCGTCGTCGGCCTCGACCCCGCACCGCACGCGGACCGACCCGAGCCACGGATCGGTCAGCTCGGGCTCGGCCCGCCGGAGGGCGATGAGTGCGCGGTACCCCCGGAGGATCTCGGCGTGCTGGTCCCGGGTCTGCTCGGACCGGTCCAGCACCGACCGCCGGAACGTCTCCGGGTCCTGGGGGTCGGCCACCGTGGCCGGGTCCCATCCCATCTCGGCGAACTCGCGGGTCCGGCCCCGGCGCACGGCGTCGGCGAGCTCGGGCTCGGGGTGCGAGGTGAAGAAGCAGAACGGGGTACGCGCGCCCCATTCCTCGCCCTGGAACAGCATCGGCGTGAAGGGGGAGCACAGGACGATCGCGGCCTTGGCCAGCTGCTGCGCGGGTGAGAGGTTCACGGAGGGCCGGTCACCCGCGGCGCGGTTGCCCACCTGGTCGTGGGTGAGCGTGTACGCCACGAACCGGCTGCCCGGGACCCGTCCGACATCCAGCGGGCGGCCGTGGACCCGCCCCCGGAACGCCGACCACGTCCCGGCGTGGAGGAACGCCCCGGTGAGGACCTGCCGGAGTGACTCGAGTGACCCGAAGTCCGAGTAGTAGCCCTGGCGTTCACCGGAGACCGCGGCGTGGACCGCGTGGTGCACGTCGTCGTCCCACTGTCCGGTGAGGCCCAGTCCGCCGCCCTCTCTCGCGGTGACCAACCGGGGGTCGTTCTGGTCCGACTCCGCGATCAGCGACAACGGTCGCCCGAGGTGGGCGGAGAGGGACTCGACCTCCACCGCCAGCTGCTCGAGCAGGTGCACGGCCGAGGCGTCGTGCAGGGCGTGGACCGCGTCCAGGCGCAGGGCGTCCACGTGGAACTCGTCGAACCAGCGCAGGGCGTTGTCGATGATGTACCGGCGCACCTCGCCCGAGTGGCGGCCGTCGAGGTTGAGCCCCGATCCCCACGGCCCGTCGGCGGCGGACAGGTACGGGCCGAACTCGGGCAGGTAGTTCCCCGACGGCCCGAGGTGGTTGTAGACCACGTCAAGACACACTCCCAGTCCGCGGGCGTGGCAGGCGTCCACGAACTGCTGGAACGCGTCCGGTCCTCCGTACGGCTCGTGCACGGCGAACCACGCCACCCCGTCGTAACCCCAGCCGTACTCGCCGTTGAACGCGTTGACGGGCATCACCTCGACCATGTCCACGCCCAGCTCCACCAGGTCGTCGAGGTACTCGATCGCGCTGGTCAGGGTGCCACCGGGGGAGAAGGTTCCCACGTGCATCTCATACAGGAGAGACCCGGCCAGTTGCCGACCCGTCCAGGCCGAGTCGGTCCAGCGCGTCGCGTCCACCCGGTGCACCCGCGAGAGCCCGTGCACGCCGTCGGGCTGACGCGCCGACCGCGGGTCGGGACGCGCGTCGCTCACCTCGCCGTCGTCGCCCGTCACCACGAACCCGTAGTCCCTGCCCTGCTCGCGGACGACGGTCGAGGCCCACCAGCCGTCGGCGGTGCGGTGCATGGCGATCGGATCGGCGTCGGCGGAGTCCAGGACCAGGCCGACGGCCTCGGCTGTCGGCGCCCAGACGGAGAACGTGTCACTGCTCGGGAAGGTCACACCCCCAGGGTAGGGAAAACCACCGGGGGCGGGGCGGCGATACTGGTCCCATGACCGACCCCGGGACACGTGTGCTCAGGCT
>NZ_JAALEF010000224.1:0-7962 GCF_014145245.1 Dietzia sp. B44
GACCGGGCGGCCCCGGGGCCCGGCCGTCCCCGCGAGGCGAGTGTCCCCGGGGCCCGGCCGTCCCCGCGACGCCGCGGCTCAGTTGCGGAGCATCTCCGCCACCAGGTAGGCCAACTCCAGCGACTGCTGGGTGTTGAGCCTCGGGTCGCACGCGGTCTCGTACCGCCCGGCCAGATCGAGGTCGGAGATGTCCTGGGCGCCGCCGAGACACTCGGTGACGTCCTCGCCCGTGAGCTCGATGTGGATCCCGCCCGGGTGCGATCCCAGCGCGTGATGGACCTCGAAGAAGCCCTGGACCTCGTCGATGATCCGGTCGAAGTGCCGGGTCTTGTACCCGTTGGACGTGGAGTGGGTGTTCCCGTGCATGGGGTCGCACTGCCAGATGACCTTGTGCCCCGAGGCCTCGACGGCCTGCACGATCGGCGGGAGCGCGTCCCTGACCTTGTCGTTGCCCATGCGGGAGACCAGGGTCAGGCGTCCCGGACGATTGCGCGGATCGAGCTTCTCCACGTACTCCACCGCGAGCTCCGGGGTGGTCGAGGGGCCGATCTTCAGACCGATCGGGTTCTCGATGAGTGAGGCGAACGCCACGTGGGCGTCGTCGATCCCACGCGTCCGCTCCCCGATCCACAGGAAGTGGGCCGAGAGGTCGTACAGCCCCTGCTCCGCGTCACCCGTGAGGCCCGTGCCGTCGTCGGCCAGGCGCAACATCGCGCGCTCGTAGTCCAGTACCAGCGCCTCGTGGGAGGAGAAGATGTCCGCCGACCGCAGGTTCTCGTCGGAGACACCGCAGGCGTCCATGAACCGCAGTCCGCGATCGACCTCCGCGGCGAGCGCCTCGTAGCGCGCGCCCGCCGGCGACCCGGCGACGAACTCCATGTTCCACTCGTGCACGCGGTGCAGGTCCGCCGTCCCCGAGGCCGTCAGGGAGCGGACCAGGTTCATGGCCGCCGCGGCGTTGGCGTAAGCGCGGACCAGGCGGGACGCGTCGTGCTCACGAGCGGAGTCGTCCGCGTCGAGCCCGTTGACCATGTCCCCGCGGTACGAGAGCAGGCCGGTGGCGTCCCGGTCGGCGGAGCGCGGCTTGGCGTACTGACCGGCGATCCGGCCGACCTTCACCACCGGCATGGACGCGCCGTAGGTCAGGACGACGGACATCTGCAGGAGCGTGCGGATCACGCCCTTGATGTGCGGCTCGGTGTTGGCCTCGAACGTCTCCGCGCAGTCCCCGCCCTGGAGGAGGAAGGCACGCCCGTGCGCGACATCGGCGAGCCGATCCGAGAGGTGCTCGACCTCGGAGGCCACACAGATGGGCGGCACGCTCTCGAGGACCTTGCGCATCGCCGCGGCGTGATCGGGATCCCACGACGGTTGCTGCAGCGCCGGTCGCGACAGGGCGTCCGCCAGCAGCCGATCGAGGTCCGCCGAGAGCGGAGGGAGGTCGGGAAGCTGTGCGATGTCGACGTCGACTGTCCAGTTGCTCACCCCGCGAGGATACGCCACCGCCGCCCGAGGCGACCTCAGAGACCCAGGTGGGGCGCCTTCGCCGCGATCGCCCGGAATCTCAAGAACGCATGGCGGGCATCGCCGAGGGCGTCGTGGGCTCCGCCCGGGTGCGGGGGCAGCTCCGGCTGCCCGGCCATCTCCCACAGCTGGCGCACATCCCGCGTGAACTTCGGCATCGCCGCCGGCAGCTCGGTCATGTCGCCCCAGAGCTGGCACACCGCGACGTGGTCATAGGCCCCGATCCACGCCCACAACTCGACCGGCCCGGAGATCGGTGCGGTGACGAAGTCGTACAACCCGTCGCGGATCCCCGCCCGCGACATCCAGGCCGGGGACGAGGGATTGGGCAGTTTGGGCAGGACGTTCCGGCGGACCCACGGACCGGCCTTGGCCTGGTCGAAATCCGTGGAGACCGCGTAGAACTCGCGTCCGTCCTCCGCCACCACCCCCACCGAGACCAGGTCGATGGTGGTGCCGTCCTCGATGAACTCGCAGTCGTAGAAATAGCGCACCGGCGTCAGCGCTGCCCCTCGACAGGCTGGTCGAGGAGGTTTCGTCCCGACTTGCGCACCGCCTCGTAGCGCTTCTTCATCTCGGCGCCGTAGATGTCGTGGACGTACTCCTGACCGGTCATCGCCTGGATGCGCCTCATGAACTCGTCGGTGATCTCCCGCTCCGCCGCACGGTCGCCTTCTCTCCCGGCCCACGGGGTCAGGTCGAGCGGCTCACCGATCATGACTCGGACCTCGACCGGGCTCCGACGGAACCTGCTGATCTTACGGACGTACTCACCCGTCCCCATCACCCCCACGGGGATGATCGGCACCCCGGCTCGGAGAGCGAGGCGCGCTGGTCCGGTCTTACCGCGGAAGAGCCGTCCGTCCGGTGAGCGGGTGCCCTCCGGGTACATGCACAGGACCTGCCCGGCCGAGAGCACCTCCATCCCGGCGTTCAGTGCGGCCTGAGCGGCGTCCGCGTTGGTGCGATCGATCGGGTGCTGACCGGTTCCGGCGAAGAACCACCTGCTGAGCACGCCGCGGATCCCGGTGCCGGTGAAGTAGTCGCTCTTGGCCAGGAAGGTGACCCGCCTCGGGAGCAGGAGTACCGTGAACAACCAGTCGCCGACGGAGTAGTGGTTCCCCACGAGCAGTGCCGCCCCGCTCACGGGGAAGTTCTCCTGCCCCGTGGTCGTGGTTCGACTGGTCGCTCTCAGGAAGGGACCGATCAGCACGTACTTGAACAACCAGTACAGCAACTTGGGTCACCGGACCTTCCGTCGTTGGGGAGTTGACGGAGCGGATACTACCCGGATCGGTCCGCGAATCCGGACGGGACGAGATTCGGTGGCCACAGCTCGGGATCCGGGACGAAGCTGGCGATCACGGCGCACGCCCCGGGGTCGAAGTGCGAGGCGACGAGAGTGCACCGGGAGAGCAACGCGGGAAGCCGCAGCATCGTCCGGATACCGTCGAGGACCACCCTGAGCCCGTCGCCCTCGACCGAGGGCGGGGTGGTCGGACGAGCCGGTACCGGGAACTCCACCCGGTATCCGCCACTACCGTCCGGGGAGACGGAGGGAGTGACCGCCCCGCGTGCGAGTGCCGCCAGCGCCGCGGTCCGCTCCGGAGCGCTCCCGACCACCATCACCTCGACCGGACCCGCGAGGAACGTCGAGACCTCCGCCGCGAGGAGGGACAGTCGGTGCGCCTCGCGGGTCCGGGCGTCCGCGCGGTCACCTGCGGCCATCGAGGCGAACCGCACGTGCGCGGGCCAGCGCGACTCCACGAACGCGGTCAGCTCCCCCGCCGCCGCGATCCTCCGGACCGCCGCGAGGTCACCGTCGAGTTCCACCACCACCACGTCCCACACTCCCGCGGCGGCCGCCCGCCGGGCGTACTCCCATCCCAGGACAGCGGCGAGGGGCGCGTCCCCTCCGGCGGCCAGCGCCGCGAGCACGTCGTCGTCCGGATCCACCGCACCGGACCTGTACGACTCGAGTCTCGCGGTGGCGTCGTCGACACGGACCTCCACGGGCCCCTCGTCGGTCGTGTCCAGCCGCGGATCCACCGCACCGGGGTCCCCGGTCAGGATGAGGGCCGTTCCGCCCGCGTCGAGCAGGAACTGCGCGGTCACCTCCGACCTGGCCGGGGGGTCGCCCCCCATGACGATCGCGACCCTGGCGCCGGTCACCGCGACTCGGCCCGGCGCTTGAGTTCACGCAGGGCCTCGGAGAGGATCCGCCGTTCGGCCCGGTCGCGGAGCCGGCCGATCACCGGCACCACGAGTTCTATCTCCAGCTCGTAGTCGACCCTGGTGCCGCCCTCGACCGGTTCGAGGCGATAGGAGCCCTTCTGCGCACGTTGCAGCGCCGAACTTTCCAGCCTCCACTCGACGACCCTGTGGTCCGCCGACCAGGAGTAGGCGAGGACGTAGTCGTCGACGATCGCGCCCGCCTCCAGGGCGAACCGGACCCGGTCCGGACGACCGTCCGCGCCGACGGACAGGACCTCGGCGACCCGGATCGACGTGGACCATTCGGGATACGAGTCGAAGTCCGAGATGACGGCCATCACGTCCTCGACCGTCGCGTCGATCACGGTGGAGTCGCTGGTCGGCCACACCTCGGGGGCGCCGTTGTCCTCGCTCATATCCCCCAGCTTCACATATCTTCGGCCGGGATGCGCCCTGGCGACCGGCGCCCGGGCACACGGGTGACGTGGATGCCGTCCGGCCCCGGGGATAGTGTGTCCTCACTGCGATTAGACCATCGATCGTCTCCACCAGGAGGACCCTTTGCGCGAATACGTCGCCGCCCCCGCCACTTTCACCGTCCCCGACGACTGGTCCTGCGCCCAGGCGGCCTACGACCGCGCGGAGCGGACGCCGGACAACGTGGCGTTCCAGCGGCCGGTCGACGGTCGGTGGACGGATGTCACCAACCGGGAGTTCGCCGAGACGGTCCGCGTGGTGGGTCGGGGTCTCGTCGCCCGAGGCGTCCAGGCCGGGGACAGGGTCGCCCTCCTGTGCTCGACCCGATACGAGTGGAACGTGATCGACTTCGCGATCTGGGCCGCCGGCGCGGTCACGGTGCCCGTCTACGACAGCTCCTCGGCCGAGCAGATCCGGTGGATCATGGAGGATTCGGGCGCCCGGCTCGCCATCGTCGAGAAGGAGACCCACGCCGCCACCACCCGCGAGGGGATCAGCGGGCTGGAGGCGGCCCCCGACGTCCTCGTGATCGAAGGAGACACCCCCGCGTTGGACGCCCTCGCCGCGGGTGCGACCGAGGTGCCCGACGCGGTACTCGACGAACGGCGCGCCGGGGTGACCGCCGACTCCCCCGCGACGTTGATCTACACCTCGGGCACCACCGGACGCCCCAAGGGGTGCATGCTCACCCACCGCAACTTCATGTCCGAGGCCCTCGCGGTCCTCGAGACGCCGTTGAACCAGTACCTCCGCCAGGACGCGACCACCGTCATGTTCCTGCCCCTGGCCCACGTGCTGGCCCGCGCCATCACCTACGCCGGGTTCCACGCGGGTGTCCGCATCGCCCACTCGTCGGACCTGACCAATCTCGTGGACACGTTCTCCGAGATGCAGCCCCACTACATCCTGGCCGTCCCGCGCGTGTTCCAGAAGGTCTTCAACAAGGCCCAGGCCACCGCCCAGGACGGCGGCACCGTCAAGGCCTGGATGTTCGACAAGGCCACCGACACCGCGGTCGCGTACTCCAAGGCCAACCGCAGTGGACGCGTCGGGCCGCTGCTCAGGCTTCGCCACGCCCTGTTCGCCAAGCTCGTCTACGCCAAGCTCGTCGCGGCGCTCGGCGGCCGCTGTGAGATCGCCATCTCGGGTGGGGCGCCCCTCGGTGAGCGCCTGACGCACTTCTTCGACGGCATCGGTGTCAACATCTTCGAGGGATACGGCCTCACCGAGACGTGCGCCGCGATCGCGGTCAACACCCCCGGTCAGATGCGTATCGGCACCGTCGGCCAGCCGCTGCCCGGGTGTGCGGTCCGGATCGCACCTGACGGTGAGGTCGAGGTGAGCGGCCCGGTGGTGACCTCCGGCTACTGGCGTAACGAGCGCGCCACCGCCGAGGCGTTCTCCGACGGGTGGTTCAGGACCGGGGACCTCGGGTCCCTGGACGAGGACGGCTACCTGACCATCACCGGTCGCAAGAAGGAGATCATCGTCACCGCCGGGGGCAAGAACGTCGCCCCGAGCCAGCTCGAGGACGCGCTCCGGGCCGACCCGCTCGTGGCCGAGGCGGTGTGCGTGGGCGACGGCAAGCCGTTCATCTCGGTGCTGCTCACCCTCGACCCGGAGGCACTGGAGCGGTGGAAGGCCCACCACGGTAAGACCGGCTCGCTGTACGAGCTGCTCCGGGACGCGGACATGATCGAGCATCTCGACCAGGCGCTGTCCCGGGCCAACCGGACCGTCTCCCACTCCGAGGCGATCAAGAAGTACCACGTGCTACCCGACCAGTTCACCGAGGAGACCGGGGAGCTCACCGCCTCACTCAAGGTCAAGCGGAACGTGGTGCACCAGAAGTTCGCGGCCCAGATCGAGGACCTCTACGCCTGACCCACGGCCGGGTCGGGGTTCGAGCCGGGGCTAGTCGCCGGAGAGCACCCGCCGCATGTCGCGTGCCAGGTCCTCCCAGCGCCACGACCCGAGAACCCAGGAGCGTCCGCGGACGCCCATCGCGGAGGCGCGTGGCCGGTCCGAGAGCAGACCGGCCACGGCCTCGACGATCTCGCCGTCCGAGGTCCCGTCCACCACGAGACCGGTGCTCCCGTCCACGACGGTCTCCGGAGCGCCACCACTCCGGCCGGCCACCACGGGGACACCGCAGGCGGACGCCTCCAGGTACACGATCCCCAGACCCTCCACGTCGAGTCCCCCGCCCCGGGTGCGGCACGGCATGGCGAACACGTCCGCCATCCGGTGGTGGTCGACGATCTCGTCCGCCGGGATCCGACCGGTGAAGATCACCCGGTCGGACACCCCGTGCCTGCGGGCCAGACCCTCGAGCGTGCGCCGGTACGGACCACCCCCGACGACGACGAGGACCGCTCCCGGAACGCGGCGGGCGATCTCGGGCAGCGAGCGGATGAGCGCGTCCTGACCCTTGCGCGGGACGAGTCGTGAGAGACACACGATCACCTCCCGGTCCGCCACCCCGTAGCGCTCCCGGATCGCCCTACGCCGCACGGGATCGGGACGGAACCTGGCCGTGTCGACCCCTCCGGGCTGGTGCACCAGTCGGGCGTGTGGGCCGAACGCCGCCGCGAAGCGACGTCGCGTGTAGTCACTCACGTAGGTGACGGCGTCGGTGGACTCCCCGATCAGCCTGAGCACCTGCCGCGAGCCCGGCAACATCGACCACCCCACCTCGTGGCCGTGGGTGCTGGCGACGATCCGCTCGACGGGCCCCTGCCGGAGCACGGGCGCCATCGCGGCCAGCGGCGCGGCAGCACCGAACCACACCGTGCTCGCCCCGAAGTCCGAGGCGAGCCTCCGCGCACGGGCCGCGAGCTCCGGCGTGGGCAGCAGCATCTCCGTCGGCACCCTCTCGACCAGGTAGGGACGGGAGTCGTCGTAGTCGGTCGAGTCGCTGCCCCGGAACGTCGAGGCGAGGACCGCCACGTCCTCGGGATCGAGATACGCCAGATAGGTCTCCAGATACGACTGGATGCCGCCGGGTCGCGGCGGGTAGTCGTTGGTGATCAGCAGGGTCTTCGTCATCACGTCCGAGACTGCCACAGTGTCCGGGGAGGCCCCGCCCGGAGTCCCCGCGTCAGTACCGACGGATCCCGCTGATCGGCATCGCGTCGACCTTCTCGAGTTTGACGGGGACCCCGTAGGTCGGCGCGTGCAGCACCAGTCCGTCGCCGGCGTACATGCCGACGTGGGTCGCCCCCGGGTAGTAGATGACGAGGTCGCCCGGTTGGATGTCGGCCATCGCGACGGGTGCGCCCGACACCGCCTGCGCCTGACTCGACCGCGGTAGCGTCTTCCCCTCCTGCGCGTACGCCCACACCATGAGACCCGAGCAGTCGAACTCCTCCGCGCCGGTCGCCCCCCAGGAGTACGGGGCACCGAGCCGGGTGAGAGCTACGTTCAGCGCCGCGGTGTTGACACCGTCGACAGCCGGGGCGACGTAACCGGGCGGGACCAGGGGGCCGCCGGCCCAGACTGCACGCTGCGCGTCCGAGAGGGCGTCGACACGACGTCTCACCTCATCGATCCGCACCCGCATCTCCTCCGAGCGCCGGTCGAGCTCATCCGCCCGACCCTGTGCGTCCCGGGCCGAGGCCCGCGCGATCTCCGATGCCACGTCCGCGTCCCTGCGGAGGCGGGCGGCCTCAGCCGAGGCGGCACGCGAGGCGTCCAGGGCGCTGGTGGTGGTGCCGGACAGCCGCTGCAGCGTTCCGAGCCGGTCGA
>NZ_JAALEF010000225.1:0-2722 GCF_014145245.1 Dietzia sp. B44
CGGCCCCGGGGACCGCGGCGCGGTAGGCGGCCAGGTCCCAGGCGTCGGGTGTCGCCCACGGCCGGGTGGTGGCGGTCCCGACCGCCGCCAGGTCGTCGGTGTGGGCGCACGAGTCCGGGTCGACGCCCGGAGCCAGGGGCAGCATGGCGCATCGGTGGAAGTCCAGGACGGTCCGTCCGTCCTGGTCGGTGGTGGTGACGCGGAGCGCGGCGAGCCCGGTGGGGGTGCGGCCCGGTGAGTGGCTGTTGGTCTTGAGTCCCACGACCTCCGTCCGGGTGGTCAGGGTGTCACCGATCCGGGGTGCGGTGAGCAGACGCAGGCCGCGGTAGAAGAGGTTGGCCCGCACGCGCTGGGTGACAAGGGTGGACTGGCCGATCGCGACGTCGACGACGAGGCCCGGGTGGGCCACCGTGCCGCCGGTGACGGCGTGGGCGAGACGACGGTCCAGGGGGAGCCGCAGCCGGTCGCCGAGGATCGCCTGGTGTGCGGCGGCGAGGCCGTCGGTCAGGGTGACGGACGGGGCGTCGACGACGACCTGACCCACCGCCAGCTGGTCGAAGTAGGGTCCGCCGACGGGCCGGGCGTCGCGAGTGTCCATGACCGGCATCCTAACCAAACCATGCGCATGATTATTGACTATCGGATGGTGGGTTGCGATGATGGCCGGACCCCGCCCGACGGGCGGATCGAGACGACGACGAGGTGTCACCGGTGCCGGACCTGAACCAGGACGAGGCCGACCTCGTCGCGACCGTGCGCCGGTTCATCGACCGCGAGGTCAGGCCGTCCGTGCGCGAGATGGAGCACGCGGACTCCTACCCGGAACGCTGGATCGAGCAGATGAAGCAGATCGGGATCTACGGCCTGGCCGTCCCCGAGGAGTACGGCGGGATGCCGGTCTCGATGCCCTGCTTCGTGCGCGTCACCGAGGAACTCGCCCGCGGCTGGATGTCCCTCGCGGGCGCCATGGGCGGGCACACGGTGGTGGCGAAGCTCCTCAGCGAGTTCGGCACCGAGGAGCAGAAGTCCACCCACCTCCCGACGATGGCCACGGGTGAGGTGCGGGCGACCATGGCCCTCACGGAGCCCGGCGGGGGGTCGGACCTCCAGGCCATGGGCACCGTCGCGATACCCGACGGAGACGACCTGGTGATCACCGGGGCCAAGACGTGGATCTCGAACGCGCGCCGCTCCGGCCTCATCGCCCTGCTCTGCAAGACTGACCCGTCGGCGACGCCCGCGCACAGGGGGATCTCGATCGTCCTGGTCGGGCACGGTCCCGGGCTGACCGTCTCGAGGGACCTGTCCAAGCTCGGGTACAAGGGCGTCGAGACGTGTGAGCTGGCCTTCGACGGCTATCGCACGCCCGCCACGCAGGTGCTCGGCGGCGAGCCCGGACGTGGCTTCGCCCAGATGATGAAGGGCCTGGAGACCGGACGGATCCAGGTGGCCGGCCGTGCCCTCGGGGTGGCGGCCGCCGCCCTCGAGGATTCTCTCGCCTACGCGCAGCAGCGGGAGTCGTTCGGGCAGCCCATCTGGAAGCACCAGGCGGTCGGTCACCGTCTGGCCGACATGGCCACCAAGCTGTCCGCCGCGCGCCAGCTCACGCTCCACGCCGCCGAGCGTTCCGAGGCCGGCGAGCGCTGCGACATGGAGGCCGGGATGGCCAAGCTGTTCGCCTCCGAAGTCGGCATGGAGATCGCGCTCGACGCGGTCCGGATCCACGGCGGGTACGGCTACTCCACGGAGTACGACGTGGAGCGGTACTTCCGCGACGCCCCGCTCATGATCGTGGGCGAGGGGACCAACGAGATCCAACGCAACGTCATCGCATCGCAACTGGTGCAGCGAGGAGGACTGTCATGAGGGTGTTCGAGGGACTGGAGCAGCTCGAGGCCGAACTCGGGCGACACGTGGGGTACAGCGACTGGATGGAGATCACCCAGGACCGCATCGACGCGTTCGCCGACGCGACCGGGGACCACCAGTGGATCCACGTCGACCCGGTCCGGGCGGCGCAGGGGCCCTACGGTGCCACCATCGCCCACGGCTACCTGACCCTCTCCCTGCTGCCCGTGCTGGGCGCGGAGGTCATGGAGATCCGGGGGTTCCGGATGATGATCAACTACGGCGTCGACAAGGTCCGGTTCCCGGCACCGGTCCCGGTGGGATCGCGCATCCGGGCGGGGATCGAGCTCACCTCGCTCCAGCGCAGGGCCTCCGGGGTCCAGTTGGGCAGTCTGGTGACCGTGGAGGTCGAGGGCTCCGACCGTCCGGCGGTCGTCGCCGAGACCGTCCGGATGATGGTGGAGTGAGTCGGTGAGTTCCCGCATGTCGCGGGCCCTCGCCGACGTCGTGGTCTGCGAACCCGTGCGCACCGCGGTGGGTCGCCGCCACGGCGCCCTCGCCCCGCTCGCGGCCGCCGATCTGGCCGCGGCCGCGATCTCCGGTCTGGTCGACCGCACCGGTCTGTCCGCCACGGACGTCGACGACGTGATCCTCGGGCAGTGTTACCCGAACGGGGAGGCTCCGGCGATCGGGCGCGTCGCGGCACTGGACGCCGGCCTGGACATCCGCACCCCCGGGATCCAGATCGACCGCCGGTGCGGATCCGGACTGCAGGCCGTGCTCAACGCCGCGATGCAGGTGGCGGTGGGCGCGAGCGAGGTGGTGATCGCGGGCGGGGCGGAGTCGATGTCGAACAGCGAGTTCTACTCGCTCG
>NZ_JAALEF010000225.1:2806-9011 GCF_014145245.1 Dietzia sp. B44
GGGTGACGTCGGGCGGCCGGGACCACCCGATCCCCGGAGGCATGCTGGAGACCGCCGAGAACCTCCGCGCCGAGTACTCGATCTCCCGAGCCGAGCAGGACGAGCTGGCGGCCGAGAGCCAGCGGCGCGCCGTCGCGGCGCAGGACGGGCGGGTGTTCGACGAGGAGATCGTGCCGGTGCGGGTCCCCCGGGGCGGGGGAGACGACGTCGTCGTCGTCGACACCGACGAGCACCCCCGCCGCGGTGTCACCGCGGCATCACTCGCCGCGCTGCGCCCCGTGCGCTCCCGGCTCGACCCCGACGCGACCGTGACCGCCGGCAACGCCAGCGGGGAGAACGACGGCGCCGCGGTGTGCGTCGTCACCACCCGCGATCGCGCGGAGAGCCTCGGGCTGCGCGCGTACGTCAGGCCCCTCGGGTGGTCGGTGACCGGGGTCCATCCCGCGCGGATGGGGATCGGTCCCGTCTCCGCCACCGCCGAGCTCCTGGGCGATCTCGGACTGCGTCTCGCCGACTTCGACCTGATCGAACTCAACGAGGCCTTCGCCGCCCAGGTCCTGGCGTGCCTGCGGGAGTGGGAGGACGGGTTCGGCTTCACGGTGGCCGACCGCGAGCGGCTCAACGTGCACGGCTCGGGGATCTCGCTCGGCCACCCCGTCGGGGCCACGGGGACCCGCATCCTCACCACGATGGCCCGCGAGCTCGCCCGCCGGCAGGGCCGGCTCGCCCTGGAGACGATGTGCCTGGGCGGCGGACAGGGCCTGGCCGCCGCGTTCGAGAGGGTGCCGTGACCCGGTGTGCGTCACGGACCCCGGCGAGACCGACAAATTCACGATGAGTTAACTCACACTCGTGTGATTCGGGCGTAGCGTGGGTCACAACGGTCGGTGGGGAAGCCGACCGTCGGGAGGTCCCAGCCGATGATCGATCCACTCGATCGGGAGGGGGCCGGCACCCGGCCCCGTCACCACCAGGTGACCTGGGCCGACCGGTCCACCCCCAGCTCGCCCGCGGGTGCCGCGGGCCAGGAGTCCGCCGTGACCGACACCGTACGCACCTACGTCCTCGACACCTCGGTTCTGCTCTCTGACCCGTGGGCCGTCACCCGCTTCGCCGAGCACCGCGTGGTGCTGCCCATCGCGGTGATCGGGGAGTTGGAGGGCAAGCGACACCACCCCGAGCTGGGCTACTTCGCCCGCGAGGCGCTCCGACTCCTCGAGGATCTGCGCCTCCGCCACGGACGGCTCGACGGCGACCTGCCCATCACCGACCAGGGGGGAACCCTGCGGGTCGAGCTCAACCACACCGACCAGGCGATCCTGCCCGCCGGGTTCCGGAACACGGGGGAGGACTCCCGGATCCTCGCGTGCGCGCTCAACCTCCGCGCCGAGGGCCTCGACACCGTCCTGGTCTCCAAGGACGTGCCGCTGCGGGTCAAGGCGGGCTCCGTGGGACTGCCCGCCGACGAGTACCACGCCCAGGACGTGGTGCTGACCGGCTACAGCGGGGTCGCGAACCTGCCCGCCACCCAGGACCTCGTGGACACCCTGTTCTCCGACGGCGGGGCCTCGCCCCTCGCGGCCCGGGCGGCCGGCCTGGACGTGGAGACACCGGTGCACTGCGGGATCCGGGTCCAGACCGAGTCGTCCTCGGCGCTGGCCCGCGTCACCGACGGCGGCGGCCTCAAGCTCGTCCGCGGCGACATTGAGGTGTTCGGACTGCGCGGTCGCTCCGCCGAGCAGCGCATCGCCATTGACTGCCTGCTGGACGAGTCGATCGGGATCGTCTCCCTCGGAGGCCGGGCGGGGACGGGCAAGTCCGCGCTCGCCCTGTGCGCGGGGCTCGAGTCGGTACTGGAGCGTCGCCGCCACCGCAAGATCGTGGTGTTCCGGCCCCTCTACGCCGTGGGCGGACAGGAGCTCGGCTACCTGCCGGGGAGCGAGACGGAGAAGATGTCGCCGTGGTCCCAGGCGGTGTTCGACACCCTCGAGGGCCTGGTCAGCGAGAACGTGATCGACGAGGTGATGGACCGGGAGATCCTGGAGGTGCTGCCGCTGACCCACATCCGCGGCCGGAGCCTGCACGACTCGTTCGTGATCGTCGACGAGGCGCAGTCACTCGAGCGCAACGTCCTGCTCACGGTGCTCTCCAGGCTGGGGACGGGATCGCGCGTGGTGCTCACCCACGACGTGGCCCAGCGGGACAACCTGCGGGTCGGCCGTCACGACGGGATCCAGGCCGTGGTGGAGAAGCTCAAGGGGCATCCGTTGTTCGCACACGTCACCCTCAACCGCTCGGAGCGCTCGGCGATCGCCGAACTGGTCACCACGATGCTCGAGGAGTTCCACCCGGACGCCGAGCCGGGGGAGCTGCGCCGGATCACCGCGGCATGACCGACGGGTGAGCAGACACCGCGCTGCGTGCCCGGACCGGGCACGCAGCGCGGTGTCCCTTCACCGGGTCTCGTCGGCCCCGTGCGGCAGATCGCGCCCGGGTCAGCGCTCGCGGTCGAGGCCCGTCATCCCCAACACGTCGAGGCGGCGGTCCAGCTCGTCCTCGCTCAGCGGGTCGGGGACGAAGCCCAGGGCGATGACGGCCTCGCGGATCGTCAACCCCTCCGCCAGGGCGTGCTTGGCCACCCGGGCGGCCTCCTCGTAGCCGATCGCCGAGTTGAGCGGGGTGACGATCGAGGGCGAGGACTCGGCGTACCGGCGCATCCGCTCGACGTCGGGCTCGATCCCGTCGATGCAGCGTTCGGCGAACAGGGTCGTGGACGTGGTGAGGATCCGGGCGGACTCCAGGACGTTGCGGGCCATCACCGGGATCGCCGTGTTGAGCTCGAAGGCCCCGGTGGCGCCGGCCCAGGCCACGGCCGCGTCGTTGCCCACGACCTGGGCGGCGACCTGGGAGATGGTCTCGCACAGTACGGGGTTGACCTTGCCGGGCATGATCGACGACCCGGGCTGCAGGTCCGGCAGGTGGATCTCGGACAACCCCGTCATGGGACCGGACCCCATCCACCGGACGTCGTTGGCGATCTTGGTGAGCGAGACGGCGATCGTGCGCAGCGCACCGGAGAGCTCCACGAGACCGTCGCGGGCGGACTGCGCCTCGAACGGGTCCTCCGCCAGGCGCAGCTCCTCGAGCCCCGTGAGTGAGCGCAGTTCCTCGACCACCGCGGAGCCGAAACCGTCCGGCGCGTTGAGTCCGGTGCCGGCCGCGGTGCCACCGATCGGGAGCTCGCCCACCCGGGGCAGGGTGGCGCACACGCGCTCGGCCCCGGCCCGGATCTGGCGCGCGTACCCCCCGAACTCCTGGCCGAGGGTCACGGGCACCGCGTCCATGAGATGGGTGCGGCCGGACTTGACCACCTCCCGCCACTCGACGGATTTGCGCTCGAACGACCCGGCCAGCACACCCAGCGCGGGGACGAGCTCGGTCAGCGCCAACTCCGTCGCGGCGACATGCGTGGCGGTGGGGAAGGTGTCGTTGGAGGACTGCGACATGTTGACGTCGTCGTTCGGGTGGACCGTGACGCCCTCGGCCGCGCACATCGAGGCGATGACCTCGTTGGCGTTCATGTTCGAGCTGGTTCCGGAACCGGTCTGGAACACGTCGACGGGGAAGTGGTCGTCGACCTCACCCTCCGCGATCCGTCCGGCCGCGGACACGATGGCGTCGACCTTGGTCTTCTCGAGGAGACCGAGACGGCCGTTGACGGTCGCGCAGGCGGACTTGAGTAGGCCGAGGGCGCGGATCTGTGCTCGCTCGAGACCGCTGCCCGAGACCGGGAAGTTCTCCACCGCCCGCTGGGTCTGGGCCCGCCAGAGCGCGTCGACGGGTACCCGGACCTCGCCCATGGTGTCGTGCTCGATACGGAATCCACTCTGGTCAGCCATACGGTCAGAGTAGGCGGGCACGCCGCACCGTGCAGGCGCTCTCGGCGCGGCGGGCCCGGGTGGGGTCAGCTGTCGCGCGTCCCCTGGCCGTAGTCGACCGCCGAGAACTCGCGGAGCTTCTCCATGCGGTGGCGGGCCTCGACGTGCCGGACCGTGCCCGACTTCGATCGCATGACCAGCGACCTGGTGACGGCGCCGTTCGAGCGGTAGCTGACGCCACGGACCATGTCGCCGTTGGTGATACCGGTCGCCGCGAAGAAGCAGTTGTCACCCTTGACCAGGTCGTCGGTGCCGAGGAACGCATCCACGTCGAGGCCGGCGTCCACGGCCTTCTGGCGCTCGGCGTCGTCCTGCGGCCAGAGCTGCCCCTGGATCTCCCCGCCCATGCACTTCATGGCGCAGGCGGTGATGATCCCCTCCGGGGTGCCGCCGATGCCCATGAGGATGTCCACCGAGCTGTCGTCCGAGGCGGCGGCGACGCCGCCGGCCACGTCCCCGTCCATGATCAGCCGGACCTTGGCGCCCGCCGCGCGGATCTCCGCGATGAGTTCGGCGTGCCGGGGGCGGTCGAGGACGCAGACCGTCATGTCCCCGACGTCGATGTTCTTGGCCTTGGCCACGGACAGGATGTTCCATTCGGTGGACTTGGACAGGTCGATGTGACCGACCGCGTCCGGCCCCACGGCGATCTTGCGCATGTAGAACACCGCGGAGGGGTCGAACATCGCGCCACGCTCGGCGACCGCGATGACGGCGATCGAGTTGGGCCGGCCCTCGGCCATGAGGCGCGTCCCGTCGATCGGGTCCACGGCCACGTCGACCGCGGGACCGTGCCCGGTGCCGACCTTCTCGCCGTTGAACAGCATCGGCGCCTCGTCCTTCTCGCCCTCGCCGATCACCACGACGCCGTCCATGTCGACGGTGCCGATGAGCTCGCGCATGGCGTCCACGGCCGCGCCGTCACCCCCGAGCTTGTCGCCCCGGCCCACCCACCGGCCGGCCGCGAGCGCGGCGGCCTCGGTGACTCGGACGAGCTCCATGGCGAGGTTACGGTCGGGGCGTAGGGCGTCTGACATGTGGCGTCGGGCTCCTCGGATAGCTGCGCGCGAACAGACGTGGCCACTCGCCGCACGATGGGGTGTCGGCGCTCATTGTTGCACCTCCCGACGCCCGCCGGGGGCCAGGCGCCCGACATGCCCCGGGCGGGTGGGATACTGGACGCCGTGGCCGAGCCGAAACCGAGAATCCTGCAGGGCAACCGCGACATGTTCTGGTCGGTGGTGGTGCTCATGGCGATCGTCGGGATCTTCGCCGGAGTCGCGGGCCAGTGCACCTTCAGCCCGTCCGGACCACAGCAGGGCGCCATCCCCGAGTTCGACGCCGAGGCCTCCCTGCGCCAGGACGCGCGCAGCCTGGGCTTCCCGGTCCGGTCCCCGGACGTCCCGGAGGAGTGGACCTCGAACTCGGGGCGGGTCGAGAGCTTCGCCGACACCACCTCGAGTCACGTCGGCTGGGTGACGGGCGAGCGGAGCTTCGTCGAACTGGTCCAGTCCGACGCCCCCGAGGAGGCGTTCCGGTCACTGAACGGCGGACCGCGACCGAGCCGGACCATCGTGCCGGTGACCGGGCAGGAGTGGACCGTGTACACCGGCGACGACGTCCGCCCGGTGTGGGTGCTGGACCTGGACGATGTCCGCGTGGCGGTGACCGGGTCGGCCACCACCTCGGACTTCGAGGCGTTGGCCGCGGCCGTCCAGGACGCCGAACCGCTCCCGAGCAGCCGGTAGCCAGCGGTTCGACCGCCACCGGTTCGACCGCCGCCAGATCGACCCTGGCCGGCCGGGCGCGCGGGGGTGTGGCCTCCTAGGTACGGCCTCCTAGGTACGGCTTCCGGCGTCGTCGTCGTCGCCCAGCACCGCATCGATCCGGTCACGCGCACCGTCCAGGTGCTCCGTGCACCGCGCGGCGAGCTCCTCGCCCCGCTCCCAGAGCGCCAGGGACGCGTCCAGGTCCTGGCCTCCGGCCTCGAGGATGCGGACCACCTCGATCAACTCGTCGCGGGCCTCCTCGTAGCCGAGCTGGGAGACGGGGGTCTGCTCGTCGGACATCAGGACTGCTCCTCGTGTGTGGCGGGCTCGGGCGGTGTGGTGGTGGCCGCGGTCCGTCCCGCGGCGGGGGTGGTGCCGAGGACGGCGGCGGACAGTGCGCCGTCCGATACCCGGATGCGCAGCTGCGACCCGGGCGGGGCGTGGGCGATGGAGGAGACCACCCGGCCGTCGTGGTCCCCGGCGACGGACTGGACCACC
>NZ_JAALEF010000226.1:0-7041 GCF_014145245.1 Dietzia sp. B44
GAAGCGGGACGTGCGCGCCGGCCGCCATCGCCGCCGGATGCGCACGCCGGATCCGCAGTGCCTCACGGACCAGCGCGAACTTGGGGTGCCCGCCGCGGGCCACCGCGCCGGACCGCAGGGGCTCGTAGTCCACGAACCGGCGGTTGTCCGGGTCGACCAGCGAGTCGTCCCACACCTCCGTGCCCTGGTAGACGTCGGGGACCCCGGGGGACAGCAGTTGTGTCGCCTTGGCGATCAACGAGTTGTCACGCCCGGCGGGGGCGATGCGGTCGACGAACGGGGTGAGCAACGCGCCGCCCGAGTCGAGCAGGGTGTCGATCCACCGGTGGGCGGCGGACTCGAAGTCCGCGTCCTGATCGGTCCAGGTGGTGTGCACGGCGGCCTCACGTAGGGCCTTGTCGGCGTAGTCGTGCAGGCGGGACCGCAGGTCGTCGGCGGGATCGTCGCGCTCCGGCCACACCCCCACGATCACCTGGAGCAGGAAGTAGCCCGCGTCCTCGGCGGGCGGGGGGAACGTCCGGAACACCTCGGAGACCAGATCCGCCCACTCGTCGGACAGCTGGGAGAGGACCGAGATCCGGGCGCGCACGTCCTCGCCCCGCTTGGTGTCGTGGGTGCTGAGCGCCGTCATGGCCAGGGGGGAGGCGAGCGCGCGTTCGGCCATCGCGAGGTGGAAGGCCTCCACCTGCATGCCCATCCGCCCCGGTGAACCGCCGACCTCGTTGAGCGAGACCAGCCGGCCGAGCCGGTAGAACAGGCGGTCCTCCTCGGCCTTGGCGGTGGCCGCACCGGTCACCTGCGCCAACCGGCTCGAGGCCTCGGCACCACGGGCCAGAGCCCCGGCCACGAGACCCAGCACGGGAGCCAGTTCGGGGCGGTCGCGGTGCAGATCGTCCAGTATCGCGGGCAGGGTCCCGCGGAGGACGGGATAGTCGGCGCGATAGGCGGGCGTGCGCTCGATCACCGAGACCAACGCCTCGCGGAGGAGGGCCCCCTCGTCGTCACCACCCGTCACGACACTCGGCTCCCCGCCGAGGGCGGCCTCACGCCGCACCGCGCGGGTCAGGCGGCCCAGTTCGGGGGCGAGGTCCTCCAGGACGATCTGCCGCTTGAGACGGGCGGACTGATCGTGGACCTGCTCCTCGTCGCCGGGGCCGCCGCAGTACCGGGAGGCCAGCTCGGTCAACCGCGCCTGTCCGCCCCGGTCCACCAACATCTGGTCGATCAGCCGGAGGGCGTCGTATCCCGTGGTCCCGTCGACGGGCATGGCGGGCTCGAGCACTTCGGCGGGCGCGAGGATCTTCTCCACCAGCAGCCACCGGTCCTCGCCGGCCAGCCCGCGGAGACGCCGGGTGTAGCCCACGGGATCGGCGAGGCCGTCGGGGTGGTCGACCCGGATGCCGTCGACCAGATCCTCCTCGCACCAGCGGGCCACCTCGGCGTGGGTGGCGTCGAAGACCGCCGGGTCCTCCTGGCGCAGCCCGGCCAGCCCGGTCACGGTGAAGAACCGCCGGTAGCCCAGGAGCGGCTCCCGCCAGTGGACCAACCGATAGTGCTGGCGGTCGTGCACCTGTTGCGCGGTCCCGCCCCCGGTGCCGGGGGCCGCCGGGAAGCGATGGTCGTAGAAGTGCAGCTCGGCCTCCGCAGCGTCCGTGTCGGAGGTGTCGGTGTCTGTGGCGGTGTCGGTGGGGGTGACGACGACGAGCTGGTCGACGTCCTCCGGTGAACCCAACACCGGGATCGCTATCCGGCCGTCCGCCCCGTTGGCGGGCTCGGTGTCGAAGTCGAAGTACGTGAAATACGGCGACTCCGGGCCCCGGCGCAACGCGTCCCACCACCAGCGGTTCGCCGCCGGACGGTCCACGCCCAGGTGGTTGGGGACGATGTCCACCACCAGGCCCAGGTCGTGCTCCCGGCAGGCCGCCCGCAGCGACCGCAGTGCGCTGATCCCGCCGAGCTCCGCTGCGACCGTGGTCGGGTCCACCACGTCGTACCCGTGGGTCGATCCGGGGGTGGCCTCGAGGATCGGCGACAGGTACACCGATCCCACGCCGAGGTCGGCGAGGTAGGGGACCAGGGCCTCGACGTCGGCCAGGACGAACCCGCGGCCGTCCGGGTCGGACGCGGGCGTCCGCAGTTGGATGCGGTAGGTGCTCGCCAGGGCCGTACCCCTGCGCAGCGGCCCGGTCCCGGTCAGATCCGCGGCGGTCACGATCAGGTGACCTTGCGCAGCACGATCGTGCCGCGATCGGCCACCGTGATCGTGTCGTCCGACCCCAGCTCACCGGTGCGCTCCTCGAGGTGGACCGCGGTGTCCAGGACGACCTCCCAGCTCTCGGCGTACTCGGACCCCAACAACGAGAACTCGATGGGCTCGTGGTGGGCGTTGAACAGCAGGAGGAACGAGTCGTCGACGATCCGCTGGCCACGCTCGTCGGGTTCGTGGATGCCCTCACCGTTGAGATAGACGGCCAGGGACTTGCCGAAGCCGGAGTCCCAGTCCTTGTGGGTCATCTCGGACCCGTCCGGGCTGAACCAGGCGATGTCCTGCGGGTCCTCGTCGTCGCGGAGAACGGTGCCGAAGAACCTGCGCCGGCGGAACACCGGATGGTCCTTCCGCAGTCGGACCAGGGTGCGGGTGAACTCGAGGAGGTCTTCCTTCTCCTCGTCGAGGTCCCAGCTCATCCACGCGATCTCGTTGTCCTGGCAGTACACGTTGTTGTTCCCGCCCTGCGTGCGGGCGATCTCGTCACCGTGGGCGATCATCGGCGTGCCCTGCGACAGGATGAGGGTGGTCAGCATGTTGCGCCGCTGCCGGTGGCGCAGACGCAGCACCTCGGGGTCGTCGGTGGGTCCCTCGACCCCGCAGTTCCAGGAGCGGTTGTGGCTCTCGCCGTCGTTGCCGTCCTCGCCGTTGGCCTCGTTGTGCTTCTCGTTGTAGCTGACCAGGTCGTTGAGGGTGAAGCCGTCGTGGGCGGTGACGAAGTTGATCGAGGCGGTGGGGCGACGTCCGGTGTTCTCGTACAGGTCCGAGGAGCCGGTCAGGCGGGAGGCGAACTCGCCGAGAGTGGCGGGCTCTCCCCGCCAGAAGTCGCGGACGGTGTCGCGGAACTGCCCGTTCCACTCCGTCCACAGCGGCGGGAAGTTGCCCACCTGGTAGCCGCCCTCGCCGACGTCCCACGGCTCGGCGATCAGCTTGACCTGGCTGACCACCGGGTCCTGCTGGACCAGATCGAAGAACGAGGACAACCGGTCGACGTCGTGCAGCCCCCTGGCCAGGGCGGAGGCGAGATCGAACCGGAACCCGTCGACGTGCATGTCGAGGACCCAGTACCGCAGCGAGTCCATGATGAGCTGCAGGGAGTGGGGGTGCCGGACGTTGAGCGTGTTCCCGGTGCCCGTGTAGTCCATGTAGTGCTGTTCGTCGCCCTCGACCAGACGGTAGTACGCCTGGTTGTCGATCCCGCGGAACGCGATGGTGGGTCCCATGTGGTTACCCTCCGCGGTGTGGTTGTAGACCACGTCCAGGATCACCTCGATGTTGGCGTCGTGGAACGCCTTGACCATCGCCTTGAACTCGCTCACCGCGTCACCGGGCTTCTCCGCGAACGCGTACTCGTTGTGCGGGGCCAGGAAGCCGAAGCTGTTGTACCCCCAGTAGTTCCGCAGCCCCATGTCGATCAACCGCTGGTCCTGCATGAACTGGTGCACCGGCATCAACTCGATCGCGGTGACGCCGAGGTCGGTCAGGTAGTCGATGATCGCCGGGTGGGTCATGCCGGCGTAGGTGCCGCGCATCTCCGCCGGGATGTCGGGGTGCGTGGCGGTCATGCCCTTGACGTGGGCCTCGTAGATCACGGTGTTGTGGTACTCGTGCCGGGGCGCGCGGTCGTTGCCCCAGTCGAAGTAGGGGTTGATCACGACGGTGGTCATGGTGTGACCGAGGGAGTTCTCGGTGTTCCGTCGACCCGGGTCGTCCAGGTCGTAGCTGTGCAGGCTCGGGTGGCCGTCGAACTCCCCGTCGAAGGCCTTGCCGTACGGGTCGAGCAACAGCTTGGAGGGGTCGCAGCGCAGACCGTTCTCGGGCTCGTACGGCCCGTGCACCCGGAAGCCGTAGCGCTGCCCCGGGGTCACCCCGAACAGATAGCAGTGCCAGATATGACCGTCGACCTCGGTGAGCTCGACGCACTGCTCCCCGCCGTCGCGGTCGATCAGGCACAGGTCGACGCGCTCGGCCACCTCGGAGAACAGCGCGAAGTTGGTGCCGGTTCCGTCATACGTGGCACCGAGGGGGAAGGCGGTACCAGGCCAGGCACGGATGAGCTCTGGGGCGGACTGCTGCGCGTCGTCGTTGGTCACAAAGCCCAACAGTAGTGCGTTTCGGGGCGGGAGCCGCTGTGCCGGGCCCCCGGCGGTCACCACCAGCCGGTCGCGGGCCCCATCTGCCTGGCCAGTTCGCCCGACGCGGACCGGACCCACGACCCGGAGAGGTGGTGGGAATCGTGGTAGACGATCACGTTGCCCACCACGACCGGGCAGTTCGCCGGGTCGCACAGGCCGTCGGTGAGGTCGATCAGTCGGACCGAGTCGATCCCGGCCCCGGCGAGCCCGGCCGGGTTGATCGGCGCGATGGACCGCTCCCGGGGCATCCCGCACTCCTCGGGGGTGCCGCCGTCTCCCAGACAGTCCCCGGCCCGGATCGGGCCGCGGCCCTGGTTGAGCCACGGGGTGTCCCGGACGGCGATCACGCCGATGCCCTGCTGGTCGAGTGCACGCCACAGGTCCACGTACTGGCGCGGGGTGACGTCCGGGCCCACGACCCCCACCGGCCGGGTGGCGGTGGTGAACACGAAGTCGGGTGCCAGGCCCACGAGGGCGGCCAGGGCGGCGGGCGTCCACTCGGCGCAGCTCTCGTACAGCAACTCGTCGCTGTCGGACACCGAGGCGTCCAGGGTCAGCGGGCACCCCATCTTGAGCACCGTGACCACCCGGAAGCCGTAGTGTCGGCCGACCTCGTCGAGGCCGCTGATCCAGTGCTCGGCGTGGGAGCCACCCACCAAGGCGATGGTGCGCGGCGCGGTGACGTCGCCGTACACGCACATCTGCACCTCGGCCGACTCGAAGTTCGAGATGCAGCCGTCCAGGGTGCTCACGGGCAGGTCGTTGCCCACCTGCAGCAGTGAGGGGACGTAGTCGGCGTCCTCGGGGACCGGGATGCCGTCGAAGAAGGCGCGGGCCCCGGGGTGGTCCGGGTCGGTCAGTGAGTCGACATAGGGCACGGCCGAGCGGGAGGCGGACGTGGCGGTCCACCATCCGACCGTCCCGAGGCTGGCCACCGCGGCCACCACGACGAGGGCGGTGGCCTGGACGAAGCGGCGCTGATCGCGCGCGTTGCGTCCGGACCCCTTGCGGAGCGAGTCACGCTTCTGGGCGGCGGGGGTGGACCGCCCGCGTGCCCGGCTGGCCATCCGCAGCGGTCGCTCGACGTACTTCTCGGTCAACAGGGCGAGCACCACGGAGACCGCGACGATCGCCAGCCCCGACACCAGCGTGATCTCGGCCTGCCGGTCGTAGGAGAGCCAGAGGATGAGGAGCGGCCAGTGCCACAGGTACAGGGAGTACGAGATGTCGCCCAGGCGTCGGAACACCCGCGCGGACAGCAGCCAGGTGACCGGGTCCCTCCGCGGTGTCGCGCGCTCGCCCTCGGGGAGGTTGCCGCCGAGGATGATCAGCAGGGCCCCGCCGATCGGGTACCAGGCCAGGGGGCCGGGGAAGTAGGCGGCGCCGTCGATCACGAAGCCGCAGCTCACGATGAGCGCCAGCCCGGCGACGGTGCTGAGCATGCGCAACGGCCACGGCAGCACGATCCCCGCCAGCAGGATCGCCACGAGACCACCGACGAGGAGCTCCCACATCCGGGCGCCGGTGTCGTAGTAGTTCCAGGGCTGGTTGACGGCCTGCCCGTAGGCGGACCACCACACCGAGGCCGCGGTGCCCACGGCCACCACTCCGAGGAGCATCCACTTGGGCGAGCCGCCCCGCCCGATGAGCCGCCACATCGCGGTCAGGCCCAGGACGACGCCGAGGGCGACGAGATAGAACTGGCCCTGCACCGACATGGACCACAGGTGCTGCAGCGGCGAGATGGTGGCGTCGGCCGCCGCGTAGTCCTGGGAGGTGAGCGCGAGCTCCCAGTTCTGGTAGTACAGCAGCGAGGCGAGGGTCTGTTCGAAGATCGCCGACCACTGGGTAGGGGGCTTGATGAGGATCGTCCCCACGACGGTCGCGGCCACCGTGACCACCAACGCCGGGTACAGCCGACGGACCAGTCGCGTGAGATGGGGGATCGGGTTGAGGGCGGTGCGCCCGTCCGAGGCGCCGCGTAGGAGCGATCCCAGGAAGAAGAACCCGGAGAGGGTGAGGAACACATCGACGCCGCCGGAGACGCGGCCCATCCAGATGTGGAACACCACGACCAGTGCGATGGCCAGCCCGCGGAGCCCGTCGATGTCGTGCCGGTAGGCCATCTTCCCTCGCCGGCGGCGAGCAGGCGAGATCGGAGTGCTGGTGGCCACTGGCGAGTACTTCCTGACGGGTCGTCCGGTCTGTGCAGGCGCCCCGACTCTGCGAGCGCGTGCACCGAAGAGCATGGCGGAGCCGCGTCCGATTACACCACAGACGGTCGACAGCGCCCGCGTTGGTACAGTCCGGCCCATGCTCAGCTCGCCGATCCGCGCCGTGGGGACCGTGTCGGGAGTCGTCGGTCCGGCCGTGGTCGCGCTGCTGGTGTGGATCGTGGCGGCACCCCGCTCGGAGTTGCTCTCGGTGGGCGGCGGGAGGGGGTTGCGGCTCCCGGAGTCCGGGACGGACGGCGGCAGCCAGCTCCTGATGTTGATCGTCCTCCTCGGGGCGGCCGTCGTGTGTGCGGTGCTGACCTTGTGGCACCGTCACCCGGGCCTGCGGAGGCCGGGTGGCGTCACCGTCCTCGTGGTGCTTCCGGGGCTGACGTGTGCGGTCGCCGCGGCGGCCGCCTCGCCGCTC
>NZ_JAALEF010000227.1:0-1137 GCF_014145245.1 Dietzia sp. B44
GACGACCCCGCCCCCACGGGCGGGGTCGTCTGCGTCGGTGGGCCCTGCGCGAGACCCGGTAGCCTGGTTGTCCTGCACTGCGCGGTACACCCACCCGATGCGCAGTCCCCACCCGAGAGGAGCGCGCATGACGGGATACGACGCCGTCGACGAGGAACAGCGCCACCTCGGCCGTCTCCTCGATCGTCTCGAGGAACTCCGGGCCGACACCCGGGCCCGCCTCGACGCCGTCCTCCGGGGCACGGGGGGAACTCCTCAGGCGCGATCGGAGCGGGAGTCGTTCGCGCGGCTCTATTCGTCTGAGCTGGCGGCGTTCAACGCCGCCAACCTGGGCCTGTACTTCGGTCGGCTGGACATGGAGGACGGAGAGGTCCGGAGGATCGGGCGCGTGGGACTGAGGGACGACGACGAGGACCTCACCCCGCTCCTGCTGGACTGGCGCGCGGACCACAGCCGCCCGTTCTATCTGGCCACCACCGCCCGCCCCGAGGGCGCACACCGTCGTCGTCATCTCCGCACGATCGGCAGGAGGGTCATCGGGGTCCACGACGAGTACCTCACCGCACCCGTCGACGGTGAGGTGCCGGAGGACCACGACGACGTCGTGGGGGAATCCGCCCTGCTCGAAGCCCTGGACAGCGCGCGCTCCGCTCACATGACGGACATCGTCGCGACCATCCAACGCGAGCAGGACGAGATCATCCGGAACCCCCACGCCGGTGTCCTGGTGGTCCAGGGCGGGCCGGGGACGGGGAAGACCGCCGTGGCCCTTCACCGTGCGGCCTACCTGCTCTACACGCACCGCCGGAGGCTCGACCGCAGCGGAGTGCTCATCGTGGGGCCCAACGCGCGGTTCCTCGACTACATCGCACGCGTCCTGCCGTCGCTCGGCGAGTCAGGAGTCGTCCTGCGCACACTCGCCGACCTCTACCCCGGGGTCCGTGCCACCGGTTCGGAGACTCTCCGCGGCGAGGAGGTCAAGGGCTCGGCGGACATGGTCGACATCCTCAAGGCCGCCGTCCGCGCCCGCCAGTTCGCCCCGGGGGCGGACGTGGTGGTGCGGTGCGAGGGACACGACCTTGTCCTCACGCCCGCGGTGGTCCGCGCCGCCCGCGGCCGGGCCCGGATGACGCGGCG
>NZ_JAALEF010000228.1:0-3422 GCF_014145245.1 Dietzia sp. B44
CCGGATCGGCTCCGCCCGCCTCATCGACAACGTCGGCGTGGCCATCGGCACGGGGTTCCTCGCCGCCGCCGAGGCGACCGTCGCCTCCCAGCAGGCCGAGCTGGCCGCAGACCTCCAGGAAGGCATCTAGATGCAGCGCACCATGCTCCACTCCAAGATCCACCGGGCGACGGTGACCCAGGCGGACCTGCACTACGTGGGTTCCTGCACCATCGACGCGGACCTCATGGACGCCGCGGACCTGCTCGAGGGGCAGCAGATCGACATCGTCGACATCGACAACGGCTCCCGTCTGACCACCTACGCCATCACCGGCGAGCGGGGCTCGGGGGTCATCAGCATCAACGGTGCGGCCGCGCACCTCGTCCATCCCGGGGATCTGGTGATCATCATCGCGTACGCGGTGATGGAGGACGCCGAGGCGCGGGCCTACGAGCCGCGCGTGGTCTTCGTGGATGCCCACAACCGCACGCTCACCGAGGGCACCGATCCGGCGGACGTCCCCGAGGGGTCGGGCCTGAAGAACCCGCGCGTCCCCGAGCCCGCCACCGTCTAGGTGTCGGGGTAGGGCCGTGTTACTCACCGTCGACGTCGGCAACACCCACATCCGGCTCGGCGTCTTCCCCCCCGATGGCGGTCCACTCGAGCGCACCTGGAGCATGCGGACGTCGCCGGCGGTGACCTCCGACGAGTTGGCGCTGACCATCCGGGGGTTGCTCGGCGAGTGCGCCGAGCGGCTCACCGGAATCTCGGCGATGTCGGTCGTGCCGTCGGTGACGGGCGAACTGCGACGGATGGCCGCAGATTACTGGCCCGGGTTGCGCGCGGTCGTGGTGGCGCCCGGAGTGAAGACCGGGGTACCACTGCTCGTGGACTCTCCGCGGGAGGTGGGGTCCGACCGGGTCGTCAACGCCCTGGCAGCCCACACCCTGTTCGAGGGCGCGGTGATCGTCGTCGACGTGGACACCGCGACCACGGTCGACGCCGTCTCCGCCCGCGGCGAGTTGCTCGGTGGGGCGATCGCGCCCGGGATCGACATCTCCGTGGACGCTCTCGCCGAGCGCGCGGCCGCGTTGCGCAAGATCGAGGTCGTGCGGCCCCGGGGCGCGCTGGGCAAGAACACGGTCGCCGCGCTGCAGGCCGGGATCGTGATCGGGTTCGCCGGGCAGATCGACGCGCTGGTCGACCGCCTGCGGACGGACGTCGCCGAGTTGGCCGACGCGGCGGTGGTGCTGACCGGACTGCGTGCGGAAGTCGTGGCGGAGGAGTCGCGGACGATCACCGACGTGGAGCCGGAGCTCGCGCTCGAGGGACTGCGACTGGTGTTCGAGAGGAACACCTGAATCTCTCCCCGCGCCGGTGGCATGCTGTCCGCCATGGACGGGATCGGACGGAGAGAGATCGACGACGACGACGAGGTGATCCGCAGGGACACCTCCGAGTTCGACCGCGGGGTGTCCTTCTTCGACGCCATCTACGGCTTCGCCGTCACGCTGCTCATCGTGAACGTCGACCTGCCGGGGCCGGAGGCGTGGCAGGACCTCGGCTCCCTGGCGGCATCCGGGCTCGGGCAGCAGCTGACCGGGGTCGCACTGAGTTTCGTGGTGATCTGCGCGCTGTGGCGGGTCAACGTCAGGATGATCAAGGGCCTCACCGGACTCGACGGCCCGATGGTGGTCGGCAACCTCCTGGCGACGGGCCTGGTGATCCTCGTGCCCTTCACCACCGACGCGATCAGCAACCCGGCCACGGCCGATCTCGACCTGCCGACCGCGCTCTACGCCCTCAACATCGCCGGGGTGTCCCTCGCGCAGGCCGCCGTGTACCAGCGTGGTCGCGCGGTCGGACTGGAACGCCGTCCCACGTCGGCGAGGGAGAACCGCAGAATGCTCCTGGCGGCGACCGCCACCCCGGTGGTGTTCCTGGCATCGGTCCCCGTGGCGGTGACGGTCGGCGCGGGGACCGCCCAGCTGATGTGGGTGTCCTTGGTCGTGTTGCTGCCGTTGACGGGCGGCCTCGCGAACCGGGCCAGGGGGACCTGACGGCGCAGCGGGGTCAGGCCGCGCGTGCGGGTCAGGCCGCGGAGCGGTAGCTCGTCATGGAGACCGACCCCCAGGCGTACCCCTTGCTGAAGGCGTCCAGCTTCTCGCCGGATCCGGCCGCCATCCCCGCCGTGTAGAGCAGGGGCAGGAAGTGGTCGGCGCTGGGGACGGCCAGTCGGGCGTCGGGGTGTTCGACCAGAGAGAGGGCGTCCTCCGGCCGCTCGGTGAGCAGTTCCTGGGCGTGGTCGTCGAATCGGTGCGCCCAGTCCGTCCCCGAGTCCCCGCGGGAGGGGTCCGCGGCCGCCAGGTTGTGCACCACGTTGCCGCTGGCCAGGATCAGCACACCGGAGTCCCGCAGCGCCGAGAGCCTGGTGCCCAGGTCGAAGTGGTAGCCCGCGGGCTTGGAGGCGTCCACCGACAACTGGGCCACCGGGACGTCGGCATCGGGGAACACGTGGGTGAGGACGGACCACGTGCCGTGGTCGAGCCCCCACGAGTCCCGGTCCTCGCCGACCCAGGTGGGTTTGACCACCTCGGCCACCTCCGAGGCGAGCTCGGGTGCACCGGCGGCCGGGTAGTCGAACTCGTTGAGCTCCCGTGGGAAGCCGTAGAAGTCGTGGATCGTCCTCGGGTTGGCCATCGCGGTCACCGCGGTGGCCCCGATGTACCAGTGGGCCGAGACGGCCAGCACGGCGCGGGGACGTTCGGGGAGGGAGGTGCCGAGCGCGGCCCATTCGCGGGTCCACTGGTTGACCTCGAGCGCGTTGAGGGGGACGCCGTGGCCGATGAAGACGGCGGGCTGACGCGTGCGTGCGGTGGTCATGATGCTCCTTCGGTCTGACTATATGATGCATCAACTAATGTTCGGGCGCCAGCGGGTGTGCTGTCGGGTGTGGTCAGCGGGCCGAAGGAATCCGCTCTTGTCGTAGATAGACCGGTCTGTCTATTATTGGGGCCATGCACGCACGACGAATGCCCTCGGCCGGTCCGGCGGGCTCCGCACGTGCGCAGCACTGGTGTCCCCGACCGGCAGCAGCACCCTCGAACGGACCGACCGGGACCCGCCTGACCAGGAGCACCAGATGACCTCTCTCGCCGTCACCCTCACCGACCCCGCCGCCCTCACGCTGGACGTGGCGGACTACCGCACCACCGTCGAGGCGGGGGCGCTCGTCGTGGACATCCGCTCACGGGTCCAGCGCGAGCGGCAGGGTGTGCTGGCCGGGGCGGTCGCGGTCGAGGCCCGCCCCGTCGTCGAGCTGCTCGATCCCCGTTCGGCGGCACCCCTCGCCGCCGTGGACGAGGGGCGCGAGGTGCTCCTCGTCAGTGACGACGGCCTCGACGCCGAGCTGTTCGCCCTGGAACTGCACTCCCGTGGTG
>NZ_JAALEF010000020.1:0-10483 GCF_014145245.1 Dietzia sp. B44
GGTCGGCCCCGGCCGCGGAGGCCTCGCTGAGGTCGGCACCGGCGCAGAAGGTCCCGCCGGCGTGACCGAGGACCACCACGCGGGCACCGTCGTCCGCGGCCGCCCGGTCGAGCACCGCGTGCAGCTGCTCGACCAGGGCGCTCGAGATGGCGTTGCGGTTGTGCTGCGAGTCGAGGGTCACGCGGGCGGCGCCCCCGGAGACCTCGTAGCGCACCAGCACCGGAACACCCACGGTCTGATCGTCCGCCGCGGCCACCTCAGTAGCTCCTCGGCAGCCCGAGCGAGTGCTGGGCCACGTAGTTGAGGATCATCTCCCGGCTGACCGGGGCGATGCGGGGCAGGCGCGACGCGGCGAGCATGCCGGCGAGGCCGTACTCCACCGACAGGCCGTTGCCGCCGAGGGTCTGGATGGCCTGGTCGACGGTGCGGGCGGAGACCTCTCCGGAGGCGTACTTGGCCATGTTGGCGGCCTCGCCGGCGAGGTCGTCCAGGCCGGCGTCGACGAGCGCGGCGGCCTTGCGCATCATCAGCCGGGCCAGCTCCAGCTCGATCTTGCACTGGGCGAGGGGGTGGGCGATCCCCTGGTGGGCGCCGATCGGGGTCTTCCACACGGTGCGCTCGTTCGCGTACTTCGTGGCCTTGTCCATCGCGTAGCGGGCGGAACCGATCGCCATCCCGGAGGCCATGATGCGCTCGGGGTTGAGGCCCGCGAAGAGCATGAGCAGCGCGGTGTCGCCGTCGCCGATCAGCGCGTCCGCGGGTAGCCGCACGTCGTCGAAGTACAGCTGGAACTGCCGCTCGGGCGTGCGCACCTCGGTGGGGATGTGGGTGCGCTCGAGTCCCGGGGCGTCGGTGGGCACCATGAACAGCGCCGGCTGGAGCTTGCCGCTCGCGGCGCCCTCGAGTCGGGCCACCACGAGGATCGCGTCGGCCTGGTCGACGCCCGAGATGTAGGTCTTCTGCCCGCTGAGCAGGAAGTCCGAGCCGTCCCGGCGTGCGGTGGTGGTGATGGCGTGGGAGTTGGACCCGGCGTCCGGCTCGGTGATGGCGAACGAGGTGATGATCTCGCCCGAGGCCAGGCCGGGCAGCCAGCGCTTCTTCTGCTCCTCGGTCCCGAAGCGGGAGATGATCGTGCCGTTGATGGCGGGCGAGACCACCATCATGAGCAGCCCGGCGCCCGCGGCGGAGAGCTCCTCCTCGACCATCGCGAGCTCGGTCATGCCGGCCCCGCCGCCGCCGTACTCCTCCGGCAGGTTCACCCCCAGCAGTCCGAGCCTGCCCGCCTCGGTCCACAGCTCGTCGGTGGTCTCGCCGGCGTCGGACTTCTCGCGCATGTACTCCATGCCGTATCGCGAGCCCAGGTCGAAGGCGACCTTGCGGAGTTGCTTCTGCTCCTCGGTGTCGACGACGGGGTTGGGGATCTGAGAGATGTCGGTCATCGTGGTCACTCCTGGGGGGTGGTGGTGTCGGTGCTGGCGGGATCGGTGCTGTCGGCGTCGGTGCTGTCGGGTTCCGCGACGACGGCGAGGATGGTGCCGGTCTCGACCTGGGTGCCGACCTCGACGGGCAGCTCGGTGACGATGCCGTCCACGGCGGCGGAGATGGTGTGTTCCATCTTCATGGCCTCCATCCACAGCAGCGGCTGGCCGGCGGTGACGGTGTCCCCGACGGAGACGGCCACCCGGATGACCGCACCCGGCATGGGGGCGAGCAGCGAACCCGCGGCGACCTCCGCGCCGGGATCGGAGTACCGGGGCGGTTCGATGAGCGGGACCGGTCCGAGTGGCGAGTCCACCTCCACGACGGTGTCGGAGCCCACCACCTCGTACCGGGCCACGGAGAAGGTGTGGCGCACTCCCCTGACCTCGAGGTCCACCGCGTCGGGGCGGACCTGTCCGACGCGGACGACCTCGGCGAGATCGCCGTCCGCGTGGGCGCCGGAGCGGTCGCGGATGTACGCCACCTCCAGCTCGTCCTCCCCGAACCGGTAGGTCCGCCTCTGGAGCGTGCGGCCGACGTTGCGGAAGCCCGCCTGCGCCAGCGCCACCGGCCCGGCGGCGTGGTCGGCGGTCCCGGACACGATCGCGGCGGCCAGCGCGGAGATCGCCACGGCCTCGTCGTCGGCGAGCGGGGCGGCGAGCGCCTGCGCACCGTGATCGTCGAGGAACGCGGTCGACAGGTTGCCGGCGATGAACTCCGGGTGGCGCAGGACCCGGACCAGCTGGGCGCGGTTGGTCGTCAGGCCGTGGATCTTCGCCCGCGTCAGCGCGCCGGCGAGCGAGGCGCAGGCCTCGGAACGGGTACGGCCGTAGGAGATGACCTTGGCCAGCATCGGGTCGTAGTGCACGCCGATCACCGCGCCGTCCGCCCCGGGTTCGACACCGCTGTCCACCCGGATGCCCGGGCGGTGCGGGCCCTCGAAGGTCGAGCAGACGCCGGGGACGTCGAGCGCCCACAGGGTTCCGGAACCCGGCGTGTAGTCGCTCGCCGGGTCCTCGGCGTAGAGGCGGGCCTCGAACGACCAGCCGTGGGCGGCCGGGGGTGTGGTGGACGGCAGGGGAAGGCCCGCCGCCACGTCCAGCTGGAGCGCCACCAGGTCGAGTCCGGTCGTGGCCTCGGTGACCGGGTGCTCGACCTGGAGTCGGGTGTTCATCTCGAGGAAGAAGAACTCGCCGTCGTCGGTGGCCAGGAACTCGACCGTGCCGGCGCCGGTGTACCCGATCGCGGACGCGGCGTCGCGGGCCGCCGAGTACAACTTCTCCCGCATCCCCGGGGTCCGCTCGACCAGCGGGCTCGGGGCCTCCTCGATCACCTTCTGGTGGCGGCGTTGGATGGAGCACTCGCGCTCGCCCACCGCCCAGACGGTGCCGTGCGAATCCGCCATGATCTGGACCTCGATGTGACGGCCACGCTCGAGGTACCGCTCACAGAACACGGCGTCGTCGCCGAAGGCGGACCTGGCCTCACGCCGGGCGCCCGCGATCTCGTCGTGCAACGAGTCGAGGGTGCGGACCACGCGCATACCGCGTCCGCCACCACCGGCGGAGGCCTTGACCAGCACCGGGAGCATGTCCTCGGTGACGTCGGCGGGCTCGAGGTCGGCGAGCATGGGCACTCCGGCCTCGCCCATCATCTTCTTGGCCTCGATCTTGGAGCCCATGGCCTCGATGGCGGCCACCGGCGGGCCGACCCAGGTGAGCCCCGCGTCGATCACCTCGCGGGCGAACCCGGCGTTCTCGGACAGGAACCCGTACCCGGGGTGGATCGCGTCGGCTCCGGCGGCCCTGGCCGCGGCGATGACCAGGTCACCTCGCAGGTAGGTCTCCCCGGGGGTGTTGCCGGGGAGACGGACCGCGGCGTCGGCCTCGCGGGTGTGCGGGGCGCCCGAGTCGGCGTCCGAGTAGACCGCCACCGTGGTCATGCCCAGGGCGCGGGCGGTGCGGTGGACACGGCGGGCGATCTCCCCGCGGTTGGCGACCAGGACCGAGGTGATCGGGGCTGGGGTGGGTGAATTCTGCATGGGTGTGTTCCTCACATCCGGAAGACGCCGAAGCGGTCGGTTCCGGCGACTTCTCCGGAGTGGATCGCGGACAGGCTGAGACCCAGCACGGTCCGGGTGTCGCGGGGGTCGATGATGCCGTCGTCGTAGAGCATCCCGGACAGGAATGCCGGCAACGACTCCTTCTCGATCTGGTCGGCGATCATGGTCTTGAGACCGTCGATCGTCTCCTGGGTCATTTCCTCGCCCCGGGCGGACGAGGCGGCGGCGGCCACGGACGTGACCACGTCGGCGAGCTGCTGACCGCCCATGACGGCGGACTTGGCGCTCGGCCACGTGTAGAGGAACCGGGGGTCGAAGGCGCGGCCGCACATGCCGTAGTGGCCCGCGCCGTACGACGCGGCGGTGATGAGCGACAGGTGCGGGACCTCGGAATTGGAGACCGCGTTGATCATCATCGAGCCGTGCTTGATGATGCCGCCGCGCTCGTACTCCGAGCCCACCATGTATCCGGTGGTGTTGTGCATGAACACCAACGGGGTGTCGTAGCGGTTGGCCAGCTCGATGAACTGCGTGGCCTTCTGCGCCTCCGCACTGAACAGCACGCCGCGCGCGTTGGCGATGATGCCCACCGGGTAGCCGTGGATCTCGGCCCACCCGGTGACCAGGCTCGCCCCGTAGAGCGGTTTGAACTCGTCGAAGTCGGACCCGTCCACGATGCGTGCGATGATCTCGCGCGGGTCGAAGGGGATCTTGAGGTCCTCCGGGACGATGCCGAGGAGATCCTCGGCGCCGTAGAGCGGCTCGATGACCTCGGCGCGCGGGGCCCGACCGGACTTCGACCAGTTGAGCCGGCGGATGATGCCGCGCGTGATGCGTGCGGCATCGGCCTCGTCGAGGGCGTAGTGGTCGGCGAGGCCGGAGACGCGGGCGTGCATGTCCGCACCGCCGAGGGTCTCCTCGTCGGCGATCTCGCCGGTGGCGGCCTTGACCAGCGGGGGTCCGGCGAGGAACACCTTCGAGCGCTCCTCGATCATGACCACGTGGTCGCTCATACCCGGGACGTACGCTCCGCCGGCGGTGGAGTTGCCGTAGACCACGGCGATGGTGGGGATGCCGGCCTTGGACAGGCGCGTGAGGTCGCGGAACAGCGCGCCTCCGGGGATGAACACCTCCTTCTGCGTGGGTAGGTCGGCGCCACCGGATTCGACGAGGCTGATCACCGGGAGCCGGTTCTTCATGGCCACGTCGTTGAGGCGGAGGATCTTGCGCAGCGTCCACGGGTTGGACGTACCGCCCTTGACCGTGGGGTCGTTCGCGATGACCAGGCACTCCACGCCCTCGACCACGCCGATCCCGGCCACCACGGAGGCGCCGGTCTGGAAGTCCGAGCCCCACGCGGCGAGAGCGCACAGCTCGAGGAAGGGCGACTCGCGGTCGAGGACCATGTCGATCCGTTCCCGGGCGGTGAACTTGCCGCGCTCGCGGTGGCGGGCGACCTTGCGCTCGCCGCCGCCGGCGAGCGCGGGTTCGAGATCGGCGGTGAGCTGGGTGAGTTTGTCCTCCATCGCGGCCTTGGCGGCACCGAACTCGGCGCTGGTGGTGTCGAGCGTGGAACGCAGGATGGTCATGCGGTGTACCCCAAACGTCGTCCGGCGAGGGTGGTGAGGATCTCGGTGGTGCCTCCGCCGATGCCCAGGAGGCGGACATCGCGGTACTGGCGGCTCACCTCGGACTCGGCCATGTAGCCGAGACCTCCGAAGAGCTGGAGTGCTTGGTTGGCGACCCACTCCGCGCACTCCACGGCGGTGTTCTTGGCAAAGCAGACCTCGGCGATCGCGTCGTGCCCCGCCGCGGCCAGGTCCACGCACCGGTGGGTGTAGGTGCGGGCGACGTCGATACGGCGGGCCATCTCGGTGACGGTGTTCTGCACGGCCTGCCGGGAGAGCAGGGGGCGGCCGAAGGTCTCACGTTCCCGCACCCAGTCCAGGGTGAGGTCGAGGCATCGCTGGGCGTGGGAGTACCCCTGGGCGGCCAGCGCCGCGCGTTCGCCCACGAAGCCGATGGCGATCTGGGCGAACCCGTCGTGCTCGGCGCCGACGAGGTTCTCCACCGGCACCCGGCAGTCGGTGAAGGTCAGCTCGGCGGTGTCCGAGGCACGCCAGCCCAGCTTCTCCAGCGGGGCGGAGCGGTGGAAACCGGGGGTGTCGGTGGGGATGACGAGCAGGCTGACGCCCGCCGCTCCCTTCAGGTCGTCACCGCCGGTGCGCACGGCGGTCACCACGAAGTCGGCGCGGGTACCGGAGGTGATGTACGTCTTGGCGCCGTTGACGACGTAGTGGTCGCCGTCCCGGCGGGCGGTGGTGGTGAGGCGTCCGACGTCGGAACCGCCGCCGGGTTCGGTGATGGCCAGGGAGCCGATCAACTCGCCGGCGAGCGTGGGCCTGACCCAGCGCTCGATCTGGTCGGGTCGGCCGGACTGGGCCAGGTGGGGGGTGGCGATCCCGCAGGTGAACAGCGAGGCGAACACGCCGCCGGCGACGCCGGCCTCGTGGAGTGCCTCGCAGACGATCAGGGAGTCACGCATGTCGCCACCCCCGCCCCCGACCTCCTCGGGGAACGAGACACCGAGCAGGCCCAGTCGGCCCGCCTTCGTGTGCAGCTCGCGGGGCAACGCGCCCGCGGCCTCCCACTCGTCCTGGTGGGGCAGGATCTCGCGCTCGGCGAAACGGGTCGTGGTCTCGCGCAGGGCGCGACTCTCCTCGGAATACCAGGGATCCCCCGGTACGTACGGCGGGATGGTCACGCGTTCTCCTCTGCGGGTGCCGGCTCGGCGGGTGCCGTGGCGGCGGGTACGGGGGCGGCGGGTACGGGGGCGGTGATGTCGTCGGGCACGTCGATGACGCGGGAGCGGAGCCACTCGGCGAGTCCCTTGGCCTGGGGGTCCCAGCGGTAGCCGTGGGCGACGCCCTTGCCGAGCAGTCCGTCGATGACGAAGTTCACGGCATTGATCCGGGGAAGTTCGTATCTCTCGACCGGGAGGTCGGCGGTCTCCGGGAGCAGGCGACGCAGCTCGTCGACGGTGAGGGTCTCGCGCATCCAGCGGTAGGCCGCCGCGTCTCCGGCCCACAGACCGATGTTGGCGGTCCCGCCCTTGTCTCCCGAGCGGGCGCCGAGCACGTCCCCCAGGGGTCTGCGCGTGGTGGACGCCGTCGACCGGGAGGACGGGGACAGCGATGCACCCTCGGCGTCGAGGCCGTCGGAGGCGTGACCGTCGCCCATCTCCTCCGTGTGTTCCGGAGGCGCGATGTCCACCCGGGTTCCGTCGGGGAGCACCGCGACGTGCGGCACCTTCTCCTGGTCGAGGTAGGCGGGGACGTACACGCCGTACGGGCCGCCGCGACCGGGGGGCGCGCTCGGCGTGGCACCCGGGTAGCTCGCCAGGATCATGGCCACCGCGGCGTCGGAGAACGCCCGGCCCACCACGTCGGAGTCCGGGTCCCAGGCGACGACGGTCAGCAGTGCGGTCGCCGCGGCCTGGGTGTCGGCGTCCGCGTGGTCCGTGCGGCTGAGGCGGAAGTCGATCTCCGCCGGACGGGTGGCGAGGCCGGCCAGGATCTGGCGCTCGACCAGTGCGGCCTTGTCCTCGATGTCCAGCCCGGTGAGCAGGAACGTGACCTCGTTGCGGAAGCCACCGAGGCACGTCACCGACACCTTGGTGGTGGTCGGGGCGGTCTCGCCGCGCACCCCGGAGATGCGGACGCGGTCGGGGCCCTCCTGCTCGAGGCGAGCGGTGTCCAGGCGGGTGACGACGTCGGGCCCGCCGTAGCGCGCCCCGGTGACCTCGTAGAGGAGTTGGGAGGTGACGGTCCCGACCGTCACCGCGCCCCCGGTCCCGGCGTGCTTGGTGATGACGGAGGTGCCGTCGGAGGCGATCTCGGCGATGGGGAAACCGGGGGTGACGGGGTCGGCGATCTCACCGCGGTTGAAGAAGGCGTAGTTGCCGCCCGTGGCCTGGGTCCCGCACTCGATCACGTGCCCCGCGACGGTGGCGCCGGCGAGGGCGTCGAGGTCCGTCCGGGTCCACCCGAAGTGGCTGATCGCCGGACCGACGATGACCGAGGCGTCGGTGACGCGACCGGTGACGACGATGTCGGCACCGGCGTCCAGACAGCGGGCGATCCCGAAGCCCCCGAGGTAGGCGTTGGCGGTGACCGGGAAGCCGGCATCGGCCGGGATGTCGAGTTCCGAGACCCGGTCGATCAGGTCGTCGCCCTCGACGTGCGCGACCCGCGGGGACAGCCCCAGCCGCGATCCGAGCTCGACGACCGCGCCGGCCAGGCCGGCGGGGTTGAGACCGCCCGCGTTCGCGACGATCCTGACGTTCTTCTCCAGCGCCAGCCCGAGACAGTCCTCGAGCTGCCGCAGAAAGGTCTTGGCGTACCCGAGGTCCGCGTTCTTCATCCGGTCGCGGCCCAGGATGAGCATGGTGAGTTCGGCGAGGTAGTCGCCGGTGAGGACGTCGAGTTCGCCCCCCTCGAGCATCTCGCGCATCGCGGAGATGCGGTCACCGTAGAAGCCGGACATGTTTCCCACGCGCAGCGGCGCGGCGAGGTTCCTCCCGGTCATGCCCGCGCCCCCTCCTCGCGGCCGCCGCCGGGCAGGCCCGCGAAGGCCTGGGCGATCCGCAGCCACTCCTCCGCGTCCTCGCCGACCGCCTCGAGGGCGGTGTCGGCGCGGTGGACGCGCTGGGTGACCAGCAGGCAGAAGTCGAGCACCGGTCCGGTGACTCGCTGCTCGGCGTCGGCCGGGCCGAACTCGAGGACGGTGCCGTCGGGCAGGGTGAGCGCGAGGTGGACCTCCGAGGACGGGGCCTCGAGTCCGTTCATCAGATACGCGAAGCCGCGGGTCTTGAACCCCAGACGGGCCACGTGGGGCAGCGCCGCGATGAAGGCCGGGTCGGAGTCGAGCGGGATCCCGACGGCGTCGGCGACGTCGATGCCGTGTGCCCAGGTCTCCATGATCCGGGCGGTCGTCATGGACTTCGGCCGCATCGGCGGTCCGAACCACGGGACCTGGTCGCCCGGATCGGCGGCCTTGAGCGCGTCCGCGAGTTCTCCCCGGGCCAGGCGCCACCGGGCGAGCACCTCGTCGCGGCCGGTGGCGGCGATCTCGGCGGCACCGGCGTCCACGAAACCGGTCGGATCGGCCATGGCCGTCTCCACCACACCCTGGAAGTCGTCCGGATCGGTGATGGCGGTGACCGAGACCTCGTCGGTCCAGGCCAGATGCGCGATCTGCATGCCCACGTCCCAGCCCACGGCCGGGGTGTCCAGGTGCCAGACGTCGGGACCGGCGGTCTCGACGAGGTCGTCTAGTCGGGCGCTGAGCGCGGCCAGGACCGCGTGCGGGTCCTCAGTCGCCGAGGGCCGGATGTTCGTCTGCATGGCATCAGACTCCCACCGAGCCTCGAATAAAGCAAGCATGCTTGCTTGCTTTTCGGCACGGCGTTCTCGCGGTGCGGTCCGGGAGGATCACCTCACCCGCCGTCGCGGGGGGTCACAGCGGGCAACCCAGGGTGTAGTTCCACTCGGTGCCGTTCCGGGGGGCGTCGACCTTCACCGTCATCGATGTCGACACACCGGGGGGCACGTCGATCCACACGTGCCAGTCTCCGTTGGTTCCCACGTAGCCCGGGGTGGTCCACAGCACGGTTCCGTCATAGGCCACCTCGACGAAGTCGGGCACGTAATAGGTCTCCAACCGCAGCAGTACCCGGCCGCCGCCGCTGCGGCCGATCTCATGCCTGTTGGTGAAGATGCCCTGCCGCCCGGAATTGGTGAAGGTGTTGCACGGCGTGACCGGAGCCAGGACCACCTGGGTCGCCGCGAGGACCCGATCCCACCCCACTTCACCACGCGAGGCCCTCTCCGCGAGGGTCATGATGTCCTGCGAACCCCCGGGGATCCCCTGCACCACCCGGAACACATCGAGGATCTCTCCACTGCGGATGTTCGCGATCAGTTCGTTGAGATTGGCCAGGGACCCGTTGTCCAGCGCTCCCCGGGCACCCGGGTTCATCCCCTCGATGATGGCCTCCAACTCCTGCACACTCCCGGCGGCGTCCCCGAGCTCGCTGCTGAGTTCGGCACTGGAGGGGGACCCGGTCTGGGCGGTGGCGACCGGCGCCCCGACCGCGACCACAGCCGCGGCCATCAACGAGCTGACGGCGATGAGTGGGACTCTGGTGATGATCGAACGTGTCATGCGGACTCCTCGGGACGACCGCACGGGACGTGCGCCCGGGGGCCCGGACGGTGGACGGTCTCCTCCGACGCTAGGCAGCCGGGGAGCCGCGGTCTGTCCTACGTTCGCTCCCTTTCCGCCTGTCCACGACTCGCGGCGCGGCTCATGGTCCGAACTCGAGGAGTTCGCCGGGGATCGACAGTCGCACGGAGGCGAGGTCCGCCCCGAGCCCGCTCTCGAGCGGCACACCGCGTGGGGGGCGGGCCACGAGGTTGACGGCCCGGAGGTTGGGCAGCAGGTAGCGGCGGGTCTCCATGCCCTCGAGCGCGGGCAGGAGTTCTCGAAAGCGGTCGATCGTGAGCTCTCCGGCCAGCCAGGCGAACGCGGAGTCGTCCCAGGTCCACACCGCGATGTTCACCCCGCGGCCGACCACACCACGACGCACGCTCGCGACGGAACCCAGAACGGACGTCACGGGCTCCCCGCCGGGAACGGAACCCCGTGACCAGGCAGTGGGCAGCTCACCGGGCCCGATGTCCGCGGTCTCCACCGGGACGGGCACCGCGACCCGCTTCCCGCCCGGAAGAACGACGGTGTGTTCGGCGTCCGCCTGAGCCAGCGGGCGGGCGACCCGACGCGGCCGCCCGGGCCCCCTGGTCATGGCCACCACCGCCACCACCGGTGGTGCGGGCTCTCCCCGGGCCCCGCTGATCCGGACCCGGTCCGTGCCCTCCTGGG
>NZ_JAALEF010000229.1:0-5946 GCF_014145245.1 Dietzia sp. B44
TCGCCGCCCGACTGGAGGCCCGCGACCACCTGCCCGGCCATCACACCGGTGAGGTGCGGGTCCTCGCTGAAGTACTCGAAATTGCGGCCGGCCCGCGGGTCGCGCTTGATGTTGATCCCCGGACCCAGGAGGACCCCCACCCCGGCGGCCACGGCCTCGGCGGCCAGCGCGGACCCGATCCGGCGGGCCAGGGCGGGGTCCCAGCTCTGCGCCAGCCCCGCGGCCGGGGGGAAGCAGGTGGCCGGGTCGCTCGCACTGAGACCGAGATGGTCCGATGCGCCGGACTGGAACCGCACCCCGTGCGGGCCGTCGGTGAGGACCAGCGCGGGCACGCCGGTGAGCTCCTCGGTGCGCCAGCACGACGCACCGCTGCCGAGCGCGGCCTGCTGCTCGAGATCCAGACCCAGATCGGGTCCGCGGTCCTCGACCTCCTGATCGGCCGCGGCCGGTGACCCCTCGGTGCCTGATGCCATGTGGTGACCCCGTCCTGGTGCGTTGTCCAGTTGTAGCACGGGGCGCGCGGCTGGCCTTCGGGCATGTCAGCCGGTGTCACACCTGTAGAGGGCAGGGTCTGTCCGTCCTGACCATCATCTCGCTCATCCTGGCCCCGGAGACCAGCCAGAAGTCTCTGTATTCCTGACCCGTGAGTCCATAGGATGGGCGCGTATGACCACAATCGGCAGGGTCCTCATCGGGTTATTGCTCTTCAACGGGGTCTCCGCGGTCGGGGGTGGACTCGCGCTCATGACCGGCGTGATCCCCGACGAGCCGTCGTGGATCGAGCACACCGACTTCGCCACCCTCTACTTCCCGGGCGTGATCCTGCTCGCGATCGTCGGGGGCAGCGCGCTGGTCGCGGCGACGGCGATGCTCAAGCGGAGCACGGGATGGCAGGTGGCGAGCATCCTGTCCGGGTGGATCATGGTGGTGTGGATCGTCGCGGAGATCGCCTCGATCCGCGCGTTCCACGTCCTGCAGGTGGTCTACCTGGTCACCGGGGTCGCCGTGATCTGGTGCACCCCGAGGACCCCGACCACTCCGAACCCGACGCCCCGGCGAGGGGCGTCGGACGGAGCCGGGTGAGATCGACGACGACGACGAGGTCCGCTGACCCCGCCGCATCGCCGGATTCCGGGAGCGCGCCGGGGCGTGCGCTCAGCGTGAGCCCCTCCCGGACATCGCCCGGAAGACGTTCAGCGCCCCGAGCACGATGAGCGAGATGCCGAGGAGCCACCACAGGAAGCCAGCGCCCCACACGGGGGTGCTCAGCAGGGAGACGCCGGCGAGGACCGAGATGATCGCGAACACGATCGTCACGCCCTTCGCGCCGGACTCACCGAGAGTGAACAGGGCGGTGAACCCCTCGATGATCCACATGACGCCGATCATCACGGTGACGAAGACGGCGAGGAAGGCCGCGGACTGCTGGAGCGAGGCGAAGGCGTAGGCGCCGGCGATGACCCACAGCAGGCCCAACAGGACATGGCCGACGCGACTTCCCGTCCCGTGGCTCTTGGCGAGCAGGCCGATGGAGATGTAGACGACGCCCGCGACGATGGCGTAGAAGGCGAGCACCCCGGTGATCGCGACGGCGGTCTTGGCGGGCCAGAGAAGAACGGCGATGCCGAAGCCGATGGCGAGGAGGCCACCAATCACCAGCGCGAGGCGAACGCTCTTGGCGACCTGGGAGGCGGTGGACTGGGAGGCGGTGGATCGGGGGGCGGTGGACGTGGTCATTCCGGGGACCTCGCTCGGGAGAGGCGGACGATCGCGGTCGCGATCAACGGAATTTAATCTAGCCTGGTCGGGCCGTCGGCGGGGTGGGTTGCCAGGTCGCCCGACCTCGGTCCGACGGCGAGCACCACTTCGCCGGCCCTTCGTCCATCCCAGAGCGGAGTCCTCCCGCGTTGTTCATCCGGCGTTCAGGCGCACGGAACTGGGGGAGAATCCTGAAGTGTCATGGTGGACCGTCGCGGATCACCGTGACCAGTCGACATCTGAGGAGTTCACAGCACAATGACCACGACCGCTCGAATCGGTACGCGTTTCCTGACCCGGGCAGCCGCCCTGGCGGTGGCCGGCGCCCTCACGCTCACGGCGTGCGCCGAGCCGGACGACGGAGGCGAGACCACGGCGGGCGGAGACGGGGTCACCGGAACGGTCACCCTGTACACCTCCGAGCCCCAGGCGAAGATCGACGAGATCATCGCGGCCTTCAACGAGGAGCAGCCCGACATCACCGTCGAGGTGTTCCGCGCCGGGACGGGTGACCTCCGCGCCCGGATCGCGGCGGAGCAGGCCACGGGGCAGATCGGCGCCGACGTGCTCCTGGCCGCCGACGTCCCGACGTTCGAGGGCTACAAGGAGCAGGACCTGTTCCGCGAGTTCACCCCGAGCGAGCCCGACGCGCTCGTCGAGGTCGCGGTGGACCCCGACGGCTACTACGTGGGGACGCGGATCATCCCCACCGTGATCGCCTACAACACGAACGACGTCGACGAGCCGCCTACCTCCTGGGCCGAGCTCACCGAGCCGGAGTACGCCGAGCGGATCGTCCTGCCCAACCCGGACATCTCCGGCGCGGCCGCGTTCAACGCCTCGGCGTGGAGCCTGCATCCGGACCTCGGCCCGGAGTGGATCCAGGCGCTGGGCGCGAACACCCCCCAGGTCGCCGAATCGAACGGTCCGGTGGCCCAGGCCGTCGCCGAGGGATCGCGTCCGATCGGCATCGTGGTGGACTACCTGGTGCGCGACCTGGCCGCGGCGGGGTCGCCGATCGGGGTCAGCTACCCCGACGAGGGGGTCCCGTACATCACCCAGCCAGGCGCGGTGTTCGCCGACGCGCAGGACCCGGAGGCGGCCCAGCTGTTCCTCGACTTCGTCGTCTCCACGCGTGGCCAGGAGATCGCCGTCGAGCAGAACTACCTGCCGGTCCGCGACGACGTGGGCACTCCCGAGGACGCACCGTCGCTGGACCAGATCGCGCTGTTCGACCAGAACCTCGAGGCGATCGCCCAGAACCAGGCCGCCGCCGTGTCCGCGTTCAACGAGGCGATCCGCTGACGCCACGCGTCCGCCCCCGACCCGACCCCCGATCCCGCCTGTGACCCTGCCGATCCGGATCGTCCTCTGGTCCTCGCTCCTCGGGATCGCCGTCCTGCCCCTGGCATTGGTCGTCTCTCTCGGGTTCGGGGCCAACCACCTTCCGCTCCTGCTCGACGGTGGCATCGTGCAGGCCGCGGTGAACAGCGTGACCACCTCGCTCGCGGCGGCGGTCGGGGCGGTCGTGATCGGCACGGTGATGGCGTTCCTGCTGGACAGGACCGACCTGGCCGGGCGCAGGCCGCTCAAGCTGCTGCTGCTCACGCCGCTGTTCGTGCCACCGTTCATCGGCGCGATCGCGTGGACGGGCCTGGTCACCCGGGGAGGACTCATCGACCGCACGCTGGGGTTCGCGCCCTGGGACTTCTACGGGTTCTCGGGCGTGGCGTTTCTCCTGACACTGCACGCCTATCCCATCGCCTACTTCGTGGTGGCGGCGGCGCTGCGCAGGATCCCCGCGGACCTGGTGGAGGCCGCGCGCATGGGCGGTGCCACACCCCTGCGGACGCAGCTGGACGTGACACTGCCACTCATCCGTCCGGCGATCGCGGCAGCGTTCACGCTGACCTTCGTCAGCAGCATCGGGGACTTCGGCATCCCGATCATCGTGGGCGTCCCCGGCGGCCTCGACACGCTGTCGACGATGGTCTACCGCTACCTCGAATCCGGAACCGTGGACTCCCCGCTCCAGGTGGTCTCGCAGATCGGCATCATCCTGCTCGTGCTGGGCGTGATCGGCACGATTCTCGATCGTCGGATATCGAAGCGGGTCGTGGAGTTCGGCGGGTCCGGGCGGGAGTTCGACACGATGTCGCTCGGGCGGTCGCGTGCCGGGGTCTCGGCTGTGGCCTGGGTCTTCGGCCTCGTCACCACCGTGGCCCCGCTCGCGGGCCTCGTGGTCAGGTCCCTCCTGCCGGCGCCGGGGGTACCGCTGACCTTCGAGACGATGACGCTGGGCAACTACGAACGCGTGCTCACCTCCGCACAGACGATCAACGGTGCCACCAACTCGGTGGTCCTCTCGATCGGGGCCGGGGTCCTCTGCGGGATCCTCGGTCTCGCGGTGGGCCTGTTCACCACGCGGCTCGCCCGGGCCGACCGTGAGCCGATGCTGCTGACGGTGCTGCTCCCGCAGGCCGTCCCCGGCCTGGTCATCGCCACCGGATGGCTCATCCTCGGCCGGTACACCGGGCTCTACAACACCGGATGGGTGATCCTCGGTGCCTACATCACCGCGTTCGCGGCGATCGTGGTCCAGACGGTGCGCGGCCCGCTGGCCGGCATGCATTCGTCGATGGAGGAGGCCGCCAGGATCGGCGGGGCGGGCCCGTTCCGAGCGCACCTCGACACGAGCGTGCGCTTGGCGTTGCCGGCCGCAGGGATCGGCGCGATCATGGTCGCCGTCACGGCCGTGCGCGAACTGACACTGTCGGTCCTGCTCGTCTCGCCGGGGACGCAGACCCTCGGGGTAGTGATCTTCCAGTACCAGCGGGCCGGCGACGTCAATGCCTCGTCCGCGCTCTCGGTGATCCTCATGCTGGTGGGCCTGGTGGTGCTGGCACTGTTCGGGTCCCGGTTCACCAGGCCCGACTCGGAGACAGGGAAGCTGAATGTCTGAACTCGACGCCACAGGGGTGGACGTGCGCTTCGGCTCCACGCGTGCCCTCGATTCGGTCGATCTCCACGTGGACGCCGGTCGGATCCTGGCCCTCGTCGGCCCGTCCGGTTCCGGCAAGTCGACGTTCCTGCGGGCGGTGGCCGGCTTCGTCACGCCGGACGCCGGCACGATCCGGGTCGGGGACCGTGTGCTGGTGGGCGACGGGATCATGGTGCCGCCCGAGCGTCGGGGGCTGGGCATGGTCTTCCAGCACCACGCGGTGTGGCCGCACATGAGCGTCGCCGAGAACGTGGCCTACCCGCTCAGGCGCGCCCGGTGGAACCGGACGGATCGTGAGGCGCGGGTGGCGGAGGTCCTCGAGACCGTCGAACTGGGGGACCTCGCCGACCGCGCGCCGGACACCCTCTCGGGCGGCCAGCGGCAGCGGGTGGCCCTGGCCCGGGCGCTCGTCGCGCGGCCCGCCGTGCTGCTGCTCGACGAGGCGCTCTCGGCCCTGGACGAGCCGTTGCGGGCGAGCCTGCGGTTGATGCTGCGCCGGCTCGCCGCGGAGTACGAGCTCACGATGGTCCACGTGACGCACGACCGTGACGAAGCGCTGGCGATCGGCGACCAGGTCGCGGTGCTCAACCGGGGTCGGCTCGTGCAGGTGGGGTCGCCCGCGGAACTCGACTCCTCGCCGAACAGCGAGTTCGTGGCGCGCTTCCTGCACGACGCGACCTGCGTGGCCGGCAGCATGGGCGACGACCGGTTCCGCTCGGACGACGGCAGGGTGAGTGTCCCCCTCGAGGCGCTGGACTTCCCGTCCGGACGCGTCAACGGCCCCGCGCACCTCGCGCTGCCTCCCGACGGCGTGGAGCTCGTGGATCAGCCCGCCGGCGACGGTGTCCTGCCCGTCGAGGTGGTCACCAGCCTCTACGGGCGTCGTGGTCGTACGGTGATCTGCCGGTCCGGCGACCTCGAGCTGCGCGTTCTGACCTCGGGGATGGACGAGACGTCCCCGGCCGCGCGCGGCGCGCGGGTGAGGCGCGGGTTCGTCTACCCGAGGTAGGCCGACCGGCCCCCTACGTCGCCGCGCTCCCCGCGGTCTTGTCGAGGCGGGTCTGGTCGACCTCGGTCTGGTCGAGCCGCGTCACCACCCCGCGGTCCCCGTCCACGCGGACGCGGTCGCCGGTCCGCAGCGTCTGCGTGGCCACCAGGGTGTTGACCACGCAGGGCAGGCCGTACTC
>NZ_JAALEF010000230.1:0-4244 GCF_014145245.1 Dietzia sp. B44
GCGGTCCAGTCGCTGACGAGCGCGCTGCTCACCGCGGAGGTGGAGGGATGACCACGGACGAGCCGACGAGCACGGACAACCCGACGACGGACGAACCGACGAGGGACGAGCCGACGACGACGAGGCGACCGGAGCCCGGCGAGCCCATCCGGGCCCGCAGCCTGCCGGTGACGCGTGCGGACCTGCGCCGCTACGCGGACGCCTCGGGGGACCACAACCCCATCCACCTCAGTGACGAGGCCGCCCGCGAGCTCGGTCTGCCCGGCGTGGTCGCGCACGGGATGCTGACCTCGGCGCTGGCGATCGGGGTCGTGGCCGAGTGGGCCGGGGGAGCGGACCGGGTGGTGGCCACCTTGATCCGGTTCGCCGGACCGGTGGTGGTCCCTGCCGACGCCCCGGCCCTGTTGGAGGTGGCCGGCACGGTGAGGAGGGTCGCCGACGACGGTTCCACGGCAGACGTGGCCCTCACGGTCACCTGCGGCGGGGCCAAGGTGTTCGGCAAGGCGATCGTGACCGTCGCCCTCGACGGCGCCGATCGAGCGATTTAGAGCCACTGCCGGGGCTGACGTACACTTGCCACGCCCGACCGCCCGCGGTCGCGGCCCACGCTGCCTGAGGCAGCCGCCGACACTGTAGAGTCGAGGCGTTCGTGCGGTCCGCGATTCGTGAGACGGCACGGGTGGCCGGGAGACCGGCCGAAGGGGCGTAGCTCAATTGGCAGAGCAGCGGTCTCCAAAACCGCAGGTTGCAGGTTCAAGTCCTGTCGCCCCTGCCCTTCCCGCCAGCCACAGTCGACCCGGAGGTAACGCGTGAGTCAGGATCGCGACGACGACACCAGCGGCGCGCGCGGTTCCGACGGCGCGGCCGGTACCACCGGTGCCGCTGTTCCGACGGGCTCTGCTGTTCCGACAGGCAAAGCCGGCCGGAGCGACACCACCGTCGCCAATCGTGTCCGCACCGATGCGGACACCGCGGAGGACACGCGGGCCAACCGCGCGAATCCGTTCCAGTACATCGGGCAGGTCATCGAGGAGCTGCGTAAGGTCATCTGGCCCACGCGCAACCAGATGGTCACTTACACCATCGTGGTGTTCCTGTTCCTGATCTTCATGACCGCGCTGGTCTCCGGCGTCGACTTCGGCGCGGGCAAGCTCGTCGAGCTCGTCTTCGACCGCTGACACCCGCCGCTGGAGGTCCGGGACGAGATCCGGACCGCCGAACTTCGAGAGGACCGCAATTTCAGTGAGCGACATCGAGCAGAGCCCCGAATCCGAGGACGTCGAGCAGAGCCCGGCTGCCGCCGAGCAGGCCGAGACCGCGGCGGATGCGGTGCTCGGTGACACCTCCGCGGACCCCTCCGACGTCGCGGTCCCGCCGACCGCCGAGGCCGTGGCGGATGCCATCGACGCGGTCGCCGGCACCGATGAGGACGCCGACGAGGTCGCCGACGTCACCGATGAGGCCGACGCCGCGGAGGGATCCGAGTCGGCAGAGGCCCCCGCCGAGGAGGCGGCGCCCGCGATCGATCCCGTCATCGCCTTCAAGCGCCAGCTGCGCAAGCTCCCCGGCGACTGGTTCGTCGTCCACTCGTACGCCGGGTACGAGAACAAGGTCAAGGCCAATCTCGAGACCCGCGCGGTCACCCTCGGCGCGGAGGACAAGATCTATCAGGTCGAGGTCCCCATCGAGGAGTACACCGAGGTCAAGAACGGCCAGAAGAAGGTCGCCAACCGCAAGGTCCTGCCCGGCTACGTCCTGGTGCGTATGGACCTCGACGACGAGTCATGGGGTGTCGTCCGCAACACCCCCGGCGTGACCGGGTTCGTCAGCGCGACCGGCGGTGCGGCCGGTGCGCCCACCCCGCTCTCGCTGAGCGACGTGGCCAAGTTCCTGGCCCCCAAGCCGGAGAAGAAGGCCGCCACCCCCGGTGGCGAGGCCGACGGTGGACTGGTCCCGCAGACCGTCGAGGTGGAGTTCACGGTCGGCGAGTCGGTCACCGTCATGGACGGCCCGTTCGCCACCCTGCCCGCCAGCATCTCCGAGGTCGATCCGACCTCGCAGAAGCTCAAGGTGCTCGTGTCCATCTTCGGTCGCGAGACCCCGGTGGAGCTCGGATTCTCCCAGGTGGAGAAGATCGACTGACCAGCGCGATCACCCCGACGGCCCGCCCCGCGCACACCGCGCGCGGCGGGTCCCGTCGTTTCGGGGATCGCGCCACGGTGCGCCGGATCGGATTAGCCGTTGCACGTCGATTGCACGTAGACTCTCCAAGGTTGTGCCTGCGCCCCCGCATGCCCTGCCCGACGGGCGGGCCTGAGGGGAGCGGCGCACACGACAGTCGGCCTCCCACGTGTACAGCGTGGAGCCGAGATCCAGTCGAAGAATCAGGAAGACGATGCCTCCGAAGAAGAAGAAGGTCTCAGGGCTGATCAAGCTCCAGATCAACGCCGGCGCAGCCAACCCGGCACCGCCGGTCGGCCCGGCTCTGGGTGCCCATGGTGTCAACATCATGGAGTTCTGCAAGGCCTACAACGCAGCCACCGAGAACCAGCGCGGGAACGTCGTGCCGGTCGAGATCACGGTCTACGAGGACCGTTCTTTCGACTTCAAGCTCAAGACGCCGCCGGCCGCCAAGCTCCTGCTCAAGGCCGCCGGCCTGCAGAAGGGTTCGGGCACCCCGCACTCCGCCAAGGTCGGCAAGGTCTCCATGGACCAGGTCCGCGAGATCGCGCAGACCAAGATGGAGGACCTCAACGCCAACGACGTCGACCAGGCCGCGAAGATCATCGCCGGCACCGCCCGCTCCATGGGCATCACGGTCGAGGCCTGACCTCCACCACCACACATCACCGTGGGAGGGCAGCTCAGGCCCGCACCACACCCGACCGTCGCAGAGAACACGCGGCAGGAATGGAACTCTCATGAGCAAGAACAGCAAGGCCTACAAGGCCGCAGCTGACAAGGTCGACCGCACCAAGCTGTACTCGCCTCTGGATGCCCTGGCACTGGCCAAGGACACCTCCTCGACGAAGATGGACGCCACCGTCGAGGTCGCCATGCGACTTGGCGTCGACTCCCGCAAGGCGGACCAGATGGTCCGCGGCACCGTGAATCTTCCCAACGGTACCGGTAAGACCGCCCGCGTCATCGTCTTCGCCGCGGGCGAGAAGGCCACCGAGGCCGAGGCCGCCGGCGCCGACGTCGTGGGCTCCGACGACCTCATCGAGCGGATCCAGGGCGGCTGGCTCGACTTCGACGCCGCGATCGCCACGCCGGACCAGATGGCCAAGGTCGGCCGTGTGGCCCGCGTGCTCGGCCCGCGTGGCCTCATGCCGAACCCCAAGACGGGCACCGTCACCATGGACGTGACCAAGGCCGTCAGCGACATCAAGGGCGGCAAGGTCACCTTCCGCACCGACAAGGCCAACAACCTGCACTTCATCGTGGGCAAGGCGTCGTTCTCCACCGAGCAGCTCACGGAGAACTACCAGGCCGCGATCGACGAGGTCATGCGTCTCAAGCCGTCCTCCTCCAAGGGCCGCTACCTGCAGAAGATCACCGTGTCCACCACGACCGGACCCGGCATCCCGGTCGACCCCTCGGCGATCTCCAAGCTCCTCGAGGCGGGCACCGACTCCCAGTGAGTTGATCCCCCGGTAGGAGGGCCCCGCGACCGTTCACGGCGCGGGGCCCTTCGCTGTCAGGGATGTCCCGGCCGTCATACCCCGGCCGTCATACCCCGGCCGCACCCGCGGGTACCGTCATCGCCAGGATCTCCCAGGCCGCCATGGGACCCGGCACACCGCACCACACGGCGGTCCCGGATGCGGAAGGACACCCCCATGAACACGCGGTCCAACGGAGACGTGGCAGTGCGCGACGTCGCCCTGAGGGACGGACTCCAGCTGACGGAGGGGCGACTGGGTACCGCCGGCAAGGTTGAGCTCGTCCGCACGTTGCTCCGGTCCGGCGTCCCCGAACTCGAGGTGGGGTCGATGGCCAGGCCGGACCTGGTCCCGGCGCTCGCCGACACGCTCGACGTGATCGTCGCCCTGGACGAGGCCGAGCGGGACCGCTGCTGGGTCTGGGTGGCCACGCCCGGCCACGTGCGGCGCGCCGCCGACGCCGGGGTGAGGCGATTCCAGTACTGCCTGTCGGTGACGGACGCGCACAACCGGGCCAACATCGGCCGGGACGTCGAGACGAGCATGGCCGCGCTGCCCGAGGCGGTGCGGGCGGCCGAC
>NZ_JAALEF010000231.1:0-2675 GCF_014145245.1 Dietzia sp. B44
GGGACGAGGCAGCCGAGTCCGCCGCGAGCGAGCCCGTGACCGCGGTGACCATCCCGGCCCCCGGAGCCGATTCCGAGGTGTGCCTGTCGCTGGTCGAGTCCCTCCCGGACACCCTCGGTGAGGCGAACCGGGTCGCGTTCGTCGAGCCCGCCCCGCCGGGTGCCGCGGCGTACCGGCTGCCCGACGCCCAGACCGTCGTCGTCCGCTGCGGCCTCCCGGCCCCGCCGACCTTCACCGTCGGGGTGTCGCTCCAGGAGGTCAACGGCGTCCAGTGGTTCAACGAACCGGACCCGGACCCCGCAGTGACGTCGTCCACCTGGGTCGCCGTCGACCGACCGGAGTACATCGCGGTCACTCTCCCCGCGACCGGCGGTACGGGTCCGATCCAGGATCTCTCGGACGCCCTCTCCGCCGGTCTCGAGGCCGTCGAACCGCGGCCCGCTCCGATCGGGTGACCCCCCGGGGTCAGCAGCCGGCGAGCGCGGTCCGCACCAGAGTGTCGAGCAGGGTCCGGTAGTCGACGCCGGAGGCCGCCCACATCTGCGGGTACATCGAGATCGGGGTGAACCCCGGCATGGTGTTGACCTCGTTGATCACCGGTCCGTGCTCGGTGACGAAGAAGTCGACCCGGCTCAGTCCACGGGCGTCCAGGGCGTGGAACGCCTCGACGGCCAGCGTGCGCAATCGGTCGGTGTCCGCGGTGGGGAGCAGCGCGGGTAGGTCGAACGTGCAGACGTCGTCGAGGTACTTGGTGTCGAAGTCGTAGAAGGAGTCGCCCTCGGTCTCACCCTCCAGACCGGTCGGCTCACCGGGGATGTGGAGTTCGGCGGGCAGGCTCGCCTCCACCCGACCGTCCGGGTACTGCAGGACACCACATTCGACCTCGCGGCCCACGATGGCGGCCTCGACGATCACCTTGGGGTCGAACCGGCGGGCCTCGGCGATCGCCGCGTCGAGGTCTCCCGCGCGGGAGACCTTGGTGATCCCGATGGACGAGCCACCGCGGGCGGGCTTGACGAACAACGGGAACCCGAGCCGGTCGAGTTCCGTCTGCGGCAGCGTCGCGATCCCGGGACGCAGCACCACCTGCTCACCGATCGGCAGACCCGCCGCACCCAGCACGACCTTGGTGAACTCCTTGTCCATGCCGGCCGCACTGGCGAACACCCCCGGACCCACGTAGGGGATCCCCGAGAGTTCGAGGAGTCCCTGGACGGTGCCGTCCTCCGCGTGGGTGCCGTGCATGACGGGGAAGACCACGTCCACGCGGGCGGCCTGCTCACCGGCCCGCTCCCCGTCCACGTACCGCAGGACCCCGCGGTCACCGGTGGACAGTCCCAGCGCCACCTGTGGTCGCCCCGGGTCGACCTCCGGCATGACGCGGTCGACGATCCGCAGGCCCGACACGTCGTCGGGACCCAGGGTCCACCGCCCCGATCCGGTGATCCCGACGGGGATCACCTCGTAGACGGATCGGTCGAGATGTGCCATGACGGCGCCGGCGGACACGCAGCTCACGGAGTGCTCCGTGCTGCGGCCGCCGTAGAGGACGGCAACGGTGATGCGATTCACCGGGCCGAGGCTACTCGGGCTTGGTGCTCCGTCTCATGAGGCGCACCGCCACCTCGACGGCGTCACCACCCTCGTGGCAGATCTCGTGGACGGCCTCGGTGAGCGGCATCTCGACCCCGACCTGTCGGGCGAGCGCACGGATCGAGGTGCAGGACTTGACCCCCTCCGCGACCTGTCCGTTGGTGGCCTCCTGGGCCTGCTCCAGGGTTTCGCCCTTGCCCAGCCGTTCACCGAAGGTCCGGTTGCGGGACAGGGGCGAGGTGCAGGTGGCGACGAGGTCGCCGAGCCCCGCGAGTCCGGCGAAGGTCATCTGGTTGGCGCCGAGCGCCACCCCGAGCCTCGTCGACTCCGCCAACCCACGGGTGACGAGCGTGGCCATGGTGTTGTCACCCAGGCCCATCCCGGTGGCGATGCCACACACCAGAGCGATGACGTTCTTGGTGGAGCCTCCGATCTCGCACCCCACCACATCGGTGTTGGTGTAGGGACGGAAGTAGGGGGTGGAGAACGCGTCCTGCAGGCGGGCCGCCCGGTCGACGTCCGTACAGGCGATCACCGTCGCCGCAGGCTGACCCTCGGCGATCTCCCGCGCGAGGTTGGGGCCGGACAACGCGGCGATCCTGTCCCCCGTCAACCCGGTGACCTCGGCGACGACCTCGCTGATGCGCATCAGCGACCCGGTCTCGATCCCCTTCGCCAGGGAGATCACCCCGGCGTCCGACTCGAGGAGGTCGACCCATTTCTCCAGGTTCCCCCTCAGGCTCTGCGACGGGACGGCCAGGACGACCTCGTGGGAGCCCGCGAGCACCTCGGCCGGGTCCGTCGAGGCGGTCACCGTCGCGGGCAGGACGATGCCCGGCAGGTACTTCTCGTTACAGTGCCGCTCGTTGATCCCGTCGGCCACCTCGTCCCGGCGGGCCCACATGACCACCTCCGACCCCGCGTCCGCGAGCACCTTGCCGACGGCGGTCCCCCACGACCCCGCACCCATCACCGCGACCCGCGCCATTTCGCCTCCCGGCTCGTCGTCCCCCACCCGGGCCATCGCCGGTGGATCGTGTGCAAACGCTACCCGGCCCGGCGCGCTCGCGAGGGTCTGCTGG
>NZ_JAALEF010000232.1:0-1522 GCF_014145245.1 Dietzia sp. B44
CGCGTCCCCGGTGCCGCGGAGCGCGGTGGCCGCATCCGTCAGCAGCGTGGCCCGGTCGGGGTCACCCGACGCGGTCGCCTGTGCGGCGCCGGCGTCCAGGACCCGGGCGCCCACCTCGAACTCGTTGCCCAGGACGTCGGCGCCCTGGCCTGCGTCCATCTTCTTGACGATGCCGCTGTTCCACGTGGCGAACGGATCCGACCAGGCCTCGACACGGAACGACCACATCCCGGGGGCGTCGGTGGTGAGCAGCGCGTGGACGGTGTCCGCCTCCACCCCGGGGGACATGGTCGCCCGGGAGGAGGCCCCACCGGGACGGCGGACCACCAGGCTCGCCGACAGCGCGTCGTGGCCCTCCCGCCACACGGTCGCCGAGATCGGCACCACCTCACCCACGACCGACTTGGCGGGGAACCTCCCGCAGGAGACCAGGGGGCGGACCTCGTCGATGGCCAGACGGTCGTTCACGTCGGTGCTCCTCTCGGCTGCGGGCTCCGGGGTGCGGACGCCTCTACGCACACGACGCTATCGAAGCGGGCGTCGATCGGGGAGGGGCGTCGCGCCGGTGTTCACGCGCACGAGCCGTGTTCCTCGCCACCCGGCCACCGGATAGGGGGTTAGATGGGGTCCGTGAGAACGCCTATCGAGACCGATCCCGACCTCGTCCTGGACCTGACCGACGTCTCGCTCCGGAGGGACGGGCGGACGCTGGTGGGCCCCGTCACCTGGCAGGTCGAGTTGGACGAGCGGTGGGTCGTCCTGGGCCCCAACGGTGCGGGCAAGACCTCGCTGCTCCGGATCGCCTCGGCGCTCGAGTACCCGAGCACCGGTTCGGCGGTGATCCTGGGGGAGCAACTGGGTCGCACCGAGGTCACCGAGCTCCGCAGCCGGGTGGGCCTGTCGTCCGCGGCGGTGGCCGGCCGGATCCCCGGCGACGAGGTGGTCAAGGACCTGGTGGTCTCCGCCGGGTACGCCGTGCTGGGCCGGTGGCGGGAGGCGTACGACCAGGCCGACTTCGACCGCGCGGCGGACACGCTGGAGATGATCGGCGGAGAGCACCTGGCCGACCGGACCTGGGGGACCCTCTCGGAGGGTGAGCGCAAGCGGGTGCTGATCGCCCGCGCGATGATGACCGACCCGGAGCTGCTCCTGCTCGACGAGCCGGGGGCGGGGCTGGACCTGGGGGGCCGGGAGGATCTGGTCGCCCGTCTGGCGGACATGGCCCTCGACCCCGACGCGCCCGCCACCGTCCTGGTGACCCACCACGTGGAGGAGATACCCCCGGGTTTCACCCACGCGATGCTCCTCGCGGAGGGAGGGGTCACGGCCACCGGCCTGATCGACGACGTGATCACCTCGGAGAACCTCAGCACCGCGTTCGCGCAGTCGATCGTCGTCGACGCGATCGACGGGCGGTTCTTCGCGCGCCGGGCGCGTCGGTCCGGCCGACACCGGCGGCCGTGAACCGCACAGTCGACCCCGTGGCGACCCCGCCCGGGCCCGTCCCCGTCCGTGAGGCCGC
>NZ_JAALEF010000233.1:0-6321 GCF_014145245.1 Dietzia sp. B44
GTAGCCGATCTCGCGGTTGCGGACGGCCACCACCACCATGTCGAGGTCGCCGCCGGCGACCACCAGGTTCGACCCGCCGCCCAGCACGAGGACCGGAACGCCGGCGGCATCGAGGGCCCCGACCGCGACCGTGACCGCGTGGGCCGTCTCGCACTCCAGCAGCGCGCGGGGGCGACCACCGATGCGCAGGGTGGTGAGATCGGCCAGGCGGGGATCGGGGACCACGCGGAGACCGGCCACGTCGGACAATCCGCGGATCACGTCGTCGGCGTGGTCAGCGGTGCGGCGATCGGAGGAGGGCGGGAGCACGCGTCCGAGAGTAACCGCCCCCTTGTAGGGTTTGACCCCATGGCGACCCGCTTCTCCCACTCGGCCCACATCGACGCCCACCTCGAGACCGTGTTCACCTCGTACGGCGACGAGGCCTTCTGGCACGACCGCATGGCCGCCATCGGCAGCCCCCACGACACCCTCGACGCGTTCGAGACCACCGGGGACTCCACCACGGTCACGCTGACCCAGCACATCCCGGACGAGGACATCCCGGACGTGGCCCGCAAGGTCCTGCCCGGCCGGTTGATCATCGTGCGGACCACCACCTATGCCGACTTCGACGGCGAGCGGTTCTCGAGCTCCGCCCGCGCGGAGGCCGCCGGCGGGCTGGGGGTCATCGACGGCGGCTCGGAGGCCGTCTCGCGGGGCGGCGTGGTGGTGGAGTCCGCGACCGGCCAGGTCAAGGTCTCCGTCCCGCTGCTGGGCGGCAAGCTGGAGAAGCTGGTCGTGTCCCACCTGACCCGGTTCTTCGACGCCGAGACGCAACACCTCAACCGCTGGACCGCCGCCCGCTGACACCGCGTCGGCACGCCGCTGACAACGCTGACACGGCGCTGACCTCGCGTCCAACACCGCGCTGACCTCGGGTTCTGCGATCCGGGCCGGCATCGGCGACAATTGGCGGAATGCACCCGCGGCACGACACCCAGCGACTCCCCGTCCACGACCGACCCGGCGTCCAGCACGCCGAGACCCAGCAGTTCGCCACTGCAGCGGCCGGTGACCGGCCTGACCGCGGCGTCACCGGAGACACCGACCGGAAGCGCCGCGGCCCGATGATCGCTCTGATCGCCGCGATCGCTGTGGTCGGTCTGGTGGCAGGGGTGGTGGGGCTCGAGTTCGGCACCCGCAACGCGATCGAGAACCAGATCCGGGACGAGGTCACGGCCTCCCTGGGCAGCCCGGCGCAGGTCGAGCTGGGCGCTCGTCCGGTGCTCCTGTCGTACTTCGGCGGCGACCTGGGCACCGTCCGCATCACCACCGACGGCAGCCCGGCAGAGGGTGGAGGCGGCCCCGCTCCCGCGATCGACATCACCGCCGAGGGGGTCCGCTCGGCCGACGACCTCACGTACGTGGACTCGCTGACCGGGACCGCCTTCGTCTCCGACCAGGCCATGTCCACCGCCGCACAGCAGGATTCCGCGGGCGACAGCATGCTCGGCGGTCTGATCCAGGTGCAGGAGATCGTCTCGGACCCGGCCTCGGGAACGCTCCGTGTCTCCATCAGCGGCCTGGCCGAGGCGATCGTGACCCCCCGGTTGATCGGCGGAAACCTGGAGATGGATCCGTCCCAGGCGTCGATCCTCGGTTTCGCACTGCCGCCCGAGCTGCTCGGCGGCACCGTCTCGATGATGGACTCCGCTCTCGCCGAACTCCCCGAGGGTGTGCAGCTGACCGGGGTCCGCGTGGTCCCGGGCGGCATGGTCGTGGACCTCAGCGGACGCGATGTCGTGCTGGAGTCGACTCGGTAGTCGACTGCCGTGCCCGCGGCACACTGGAGTCCATGCGCCTGCTGATCATCGCCGACACCCACGTCCCGACGCGCGCCCGCGATCTCCCGCCCCGGATATGGGACGAGGTCGACGGCGCGGACGTGGTGGTCCACGCCGGTGATTGGATGGACGTGGCACTTCTCGACGCAATGGAGGAACGGTCCACCCGGTTGGTCGCGTGCTGGGGCAACAACGACGGCCCTGAACTGCGCGATCGGCTGCCCGAGGTGGCGCGCGCGACCCTCGAAGGGGTGCGGTTGGCGGTGGTGCACGAGACCGGGCCGTCGGCGGGCCGGGACAGGCGCATGCACGAGGCCTACCCGGACACCGACGTCCTGGTGTTCGGTCACTCGCACATCCCGTGGGACACCACTGCGCCCGGTCAGTGTGCAGGAGCCCGCGGCCTGCGATTGCTCAACCCGGGGTCCCCCACCGACCGCCGCCGGCAGCCGTACTGCACGTACATGACCGCCACCCTCGCCGGCGGCCTGGTGGGCGAGGTCGAACTGCACCGGCTTCCGCGGGATCGCTAGTCCGGGCCGCCCCACCGTGAGGTCGAGCCGGGCGGCGGTCCGCACGTTCTGCCACCCTGGGGGCATGACCGATCAAGCCACCATGCGTGTCGTGACCCAGCACTCCCTCGGCGAACCGGACGTCCTCGTCGTCGCCGAGCACCCCCGCCCCGAGCCGCGGACCAACGAGGTCCTGGTGCGTGTGAGGGCCGCCAGCGTCAACCCCACCGACTGGAAGCACCGCGGGAACGGCGGGTTCCTCGGGAAGCCGCCGTTCGTGCTCGGCTGGGACCTGTCCGGGGTCGTCGAGGCGGTCGGCATCGGAGTGGCCCGGTTCGCCCCCGGCGACGAGGTCTTCGGCATGCTCTCCTACCCGTTCGGGCACGGCGCCCACGCTGACTACGTGACCGCGCCCGCGGCCTGGTTCGCCCCCAAGCCCGCCTCTCTCGGCCATGTGCAGGCCGCCGCGCTACCGCTGGTGTCGCTGACCGCATGGCAGGCGCTCGTGGAGTACGCCGACATCCAGCCCGGTCAGCGGGTGCTGATCCACGCCGCCGCCGGCGGGGTGGGGCACGTGGCGGTCCAGATCGCCAAGGCCCGGGGCGCGTACGTGATCGGCACCGCCAGCGCCGGCAAGCACGGGTTCCTGCGCGACCTGGGCGTGGACGAGGCGATCGACTACCGCGAGGTGGACTTCGCCGAGGCCGTCAGCGACGTGGACGCCGTGCTGGACACCATCGGCGGTGACACGTCCACGCGATCACTGCGCACCCTGCGGCCCGGCGGGATCGTGGTGTCGATCCTGCCGGTGGGGTCGAAGGACTTCTTCCGCGAGGCCGAGGAGCTCGGCGTCCGGGCGATCCGGATGCTCGTCGACTCCTCCCGGCACGACCTGGTCTCCGTCACCGAGCTGGTGGAGCGGGGTGAGCTGCGGGCCAGCATCGCCGAGGTCTTCCCGCTCGAGCAGGCGGCGGAGGCGCACCGGCGCGGGGAGACGGGCCGGACCACCGGCAAGATGGTGCTCATCACCGACTGAGGTCCGGCCCCGCGCGGTGCCGGCGGGGTCAGCCCTCCGGGAAGCCCTCGAGCACCGCGCGGCTGCCGCTCAGGCCCAGTCGGGTGGCACCCGCGGCGATCATGGCCCGGGCGGTGTCGGCGTCGCGGATCCCACCCGAGGCCTTGATACCGAGTTGCCCGCCCACCGCTCGGTGCATGGCGGCGACCGCACGAACGCTGGCCCCGCCGGCGGGGTGGAAGCCGGTGGAGGTCTTGACCATGTCCGCCCCCGCGCGCGCGACGGCGTGGCACAGCTCCTCGACCCGCTGGTCCCCCGCCTCCTCGCCCAGCGCCCGGTGGATCGCGGCGGTCTCCAGGATCACCTTGATCACGGTGGGCGGGGGCACGGCGTCGCGCATCGTCAGCACGTCGGCCATCACCTCGTCCACCAGGCCGGCGATCGCCGCACCCACGTCGATCACCATGTCCACCTCGACGGCGCCCTGATCCACCGCCAGCCGTCCCTCCATGGCCTTGACCAACGCGTGGTGTTTCCCGGACGGGAAGCCGGCCACGGTCGCCACCGTCAGACCGTCCGCCCGCACCGGGAGCATCGCCGGGCTCACGCACACCGCCTTGACCCCGAGAGCGCGGGCCTCGTCGACACAGGCCTGGACGTCCTCGCGGGAGGCGTCCGGGGAGAGCAACGTGTGGTCGATCATCGCCGCGACGCGGGCGCGGGTCAGCTGAATCTGTGGCGTGGCATCCATGCCGGCCAGCCTAGCGGGGCTCCCCACCACCCCCTGCTGGCACAATGACCGTTCATGTCACGCCGCTACGTCCTCACGCTGGGTTGCCCCGACCGCATCGGCATCGTCGCCCGCATCGCCACGTTCCTCGCCGAGCTCGGCGGCACCATCGTGGAGGCGGCCTACCACGCGGACGAGAACTCCCGCTGGTTCTTCACCCGGCAGTCCGTGGACGCCGAGTCGATCGGGATGGACCTCGACGAGCTGCGCCGCCGCTTCTCACGGGTGGCCGCCGAGCTCGGCCCGGAGACGGACTGGAACATCGCCGACTCCAGCGAACCGAAGGACATCGTCGTCCTGGTGTCCAAGGAGGGGCACTGCCTGCACGACCTCATGGGCCGGGTGGACAGCGGGGACTTCCCCGCCCGCATCCGCGCCGTGATCGGCAACCACGACACCCTGCGGGGGATGACCGAGGCGCACGGCATCCCCTTCCATCACGTGCCGTTCCCCGCGGATCCGGCCGAGCGGGGTCCGGCGTTCGCCGAGGTGTCCTCGATCGTCGACGACATCGACCCGCACGCCATCGTCCTGGCCCGCTTCATGCAGGTCCTGCCGGACGATCTGTGCTCCCGCTGGGCCGGTCGCGCCCTCAACATCCATCACAGCTTCCTGCCGAGCTTCGTGGGGGCGCGCCCCTATCACCAGGCGCACATCCGGGGGGTCAAGCTCATCGGGGCGACCTGCCACTACGTCACCGCCGACCTCGACGAGGGACCGATCATCGAGCAGGACGTCATCCGCGTCGACCACGCGGCGACAGTGCAGGACATGGTCCGGCAGGGCCGCGACGCCGAGAAGCTGGTGCTGGCCCGCGGGCTGCGGTGGCACCTCGAGGACCGCGTCCTGGTCCACGACGCCCGGACCGTCGTCTTCACCTGAGACGAGGCCCGGCCACAGGAGCAGGCTCAGCCGCGGGAGAAACCGTGGCGCTCGGTGAGCAGGGTCTCGGCGGCGGACAGGAAGATCAACCGGGCGGCCGCGCCGGCCCGGGGAAGAATCGAGCGGACCCGCTTCTCGAATACGGCCTGGTCCATCCCCGCCCCGCGAACGGTCTCCACCAGAACGGTGAACGCCTCTGCCGCCCGGCTCTGTCCCTCCATGAACAGGCGGCCGATCTTCTCGATACCCTCCTCGTCCACGCCGAGGACGATCAGGTCACGCAGGAGATCGGCCATGTAGACGTCGGAGAAGAAGTGGTCGGCTGCTCCCGGTTCGGTGATCAGACCGAGGGACTCCCCCACGTCGATCAACTCCTCGGGCATGTCGAATGACGCGACCGCCTGGGACTCCGCCCGGGTGAGTCGCCGTCGGGACCCCGGGGGCCTGCGCTCGCCCCGTACGCTCTCGACCTCGAGCAACTCGGCGAGGGTGAACCCGTGCCGCTCGGCGATGAGCAGCTCCTCGATCGTGGCGAACGTGTATCCCCGGTTGAGCAGGCGAAGGATCAGGTCGAGCCGACTGCGGTGATCCGGCCCGTAGAGCGCGGTCCGGCCCTGTCGGATGGGCGGCTGGAGCAACCCGCGTTCCTGATAGACGCGGATATTGCGAACGGTCGCGCCGGAGGTCTCCGCCAGCTCCTCGATGCGCTGCAGCGGCGCGGACCCCCTGGCACTCACCTGCGCCTGCCGCCGACGGCAGGCCTGACGTCGGCGAAGAACACCCCGACCGCCACCATCGCCACGATTCCGAGGATCCCGAACGGCCGGATCGCGAAGAAGAGGGCGGCACCGGCGCAGATACCGATCCAGGCCGGTTTGGGCCACTTCCCCTCCATCGAGTACGCCGACGCGGGAGGAAGGACCGCCAGCACCAGGCCGACGAGCGCCCACGCCACGAGGGCCGCCTGGATCGCGAGCTGGATGAGGCCCCAGGTTCCGGGCAATGCATCTATCACAACCGCCAGTGTAGTCGGCGCGTCCGACACCCCGGCCATCGATGTTCACGGCGTGGAGTTGGGGGTTCGACGGCCCCGTGACGAGAGCCGCCCCCGGCCCGCTCGGGGAGAGCGGGCCGGGGGCGGCTGACTGCGGCCTCAGCCGCGGTGACTCACTTGCTGCCGGAGTCGGACGACTTGTCGGTCGACGACGAGGACTTGGTCGTCGAGGACGACGACGGCGTGCTGGCCGAGCCCGAACCGGAGGTCGAGCCCGAACCCGAGGTCGAGCCCGACGCCGT
>NZ_JAALEF010000233.1:6407-15949 GCF_014145245.1 Dietzia sp. B44
CGCCGTGGTCGACTTGGACGCCGTGGTCGACTTGGAGGCGGTGGTCGACTTCGCGGCGCTCTTGGCCGGGGCCTTCTTCGCCGGGGCCTTCTTCGCGGGAGCCTTCTTGGCCGGGGCCTTCTCCGCGGTCGCCTTCTTGGCCTGGGCCGCCTGGGCCTCGAGCTTCGCGGCACCGCTCTGGACCTCGTCCGAGGCGGCGTACGCGGCGTCCTCGACCTTGTCGGCGGCCTTGTCGGCGGCGGTACCGGCCTCCTCGGCGGCCTGACGGGCGGCCTTGGACACGCGGCCCGCGGCCTTCACGCCGATCGACCGGGTCTGGCGGGCGACCGTGCCGAGCGCGTCCTCGCCCAGCTCGACCTGCTCCTCCATGGCGCCGGCCGCGCGGGCGACCTGCTCGTTGACGCGGGCCAGGCCGGCCTCGAGCTGCGGGTTCTCCTCACGCAGGCGGGACACCACGTCCTCGCCACGGGCGGCGAGCCCACCGTAGATCCCGGCCGCGACCTCGACGTAGGCGTCGGCGACCTTCCGCAGCTCCTCGGGGCGGAACCGGTTGACCAGCTCCTCGACCTCGGCCGGCAGCGCCTGCACGCGATCGGGGACCTCGGTGACGCGGTTCTGCACGTCCGCCACGCGCTCGGTCACCCGGTTCTGCACGTCGGTCACGCGCTCGTTCACCTTGGTCTGGGCGTCGGTGACGGCCTCCTCCGCGCGACGACGGAGGTCCGAGACCAGCCCGGACACGGCCTGGACCGCGAGGTCGTTCACGCCGACGTAGGCGTAGACCGGGGTGCGCACGGCGGACAGCGCCTGACCGAGCGGGCCGCTCGGCGCGGTGTCCTTGGGGTTGGCCTGCGACTCGGCCTGCGCGGCGGCGGCCTGGGCGGGGGTCTTCTTGGAAACGGGCTTCTTCTGGCTCATGTCGGCTCCTTGATCGTTGTCATGCAGGTGTTGCGGGGTGGGATGTGACGTGGCCCCACGGGGCCGCCGTCGGACGGGCTCAGTGCACGTCGACGACCTGTTCGGCGGCGGTCGCGTTGTTCGTTCGGAACGACTCGTAGATCTCCACGAGCACCTCCCTCTGACGCTCGGTGAGGTCGGGCGCGGTGAGGATGGCGTCCCTCACCGGACTGCCCTCCTTCAGTTCGAGGATCCCGGCGCGGGCGTAGAGCACCTCGGCGGACAACCTCAGACCTCGTGCGATCTGACCCAGCACCTCAGCGGACGGCTTGCGCAGCCCACGCTCGATCTGACTCAGATACGGATTGGAGACGCCGGCACGCTCGGCGAGCTGCCGGATGGACACCTCGGCGGCCTCCCGCTGGGCGCGGATGAACGACCCGATGTCCTGCGACTCGGAGATGCGCTTGTCGTCGTCACCCTGCGGGGCGACGTCGTCGTGACGGGGGACCTCGCCGGTCGGCTTGGCCCTCCGCGCGAGGGTCGCAGCGGTCGGTTCGACCGCCTGCGCGGCGGTCGACCCGGGCTTCCTGCCGGTCTCCCGGCCACGTTTCTCGGCCATGGAGTCCACCTCCCCTCGCCGTGCGTCTCACGTCGTCTGAGGACAACGCTAGCAACGAGTGCTAACTGCAGCAAGCGGCCGGAGCGGTGTGATGGGTCACAGGCTCGCGGCGGGCCCCCTCAGGGGCCGCGTCAACGAACGGGCAGGTCGAATGAGCAGGTCAGAAGACGAGCAGGGTGAACTGATGGATGATCACGCCGACGAGGGCGCCGACGAGCGTGCCGTTGATCCGGATGAACTGCAGGTCCTTTCCGGCGAGCAGCTCGATCTTCTCGGACGCCTCGTCGGCGTCCCACCGCTCGACGGTATCGGCGATGATCGAGGTCACCTCGCCGGCGTAGTTCACCGCCACGTACGCCGCGGTGCGGGTCATGTAGTCGTCGAGGCGCGCCCGGACCTTCTCGTCGCCGACCAGGAGATCGGCCAGCCGGCGCAGGAGGTCGTCGATCTTCACCCGGAGGGTCGAGGAGGAGTCCTCGGTGGCCTCGACGATCATCCGCTTGGCCGCCGTCCAGGCGGAGGCCGCCGCCCGACGGACCTCCTCGCGGTTCATCACCTCCGCCTTGAAGATCTCGAGCTTGTCCATCGTGGCCGGGTCCTGCTGGAGGTCGCGGGCGAAGTCCTCGACGAACCCGATCAGGGCAAGGCGGACCGCGTGCTGCTTGTCCACCTTGATCTGCCAGGTCCACTCGCGGAGCTCGCGGTAGGCGCGGTCGGAGAGCAGCTCGTTGACGAACTGCGGCGCCCAGGTGGGCGCCTTCTCGCGGACCCAGCGGTCGATGGTCTCCGGGTTGGCCTCGACCCACCCGTGGGTGCGGTCGGCCATGAGGTCGAGGAGAGGCAGGTGGCGGCCCTCCTCGAGGAGCTCGGCCAGGATCCGGCCCGCGGGCGGTCCCCACTTCGGCTCCGCGATCCGGGCGACGATGGTCCGCTCGATGATCGCCGTGGCGTCCTCGTCTCGCAGGACCGCCAGGACGGACCGGATCGCCTTGGCCGCCTGGTCGGAGGCGATCGCACGGTGGTCCTCCTCCTGGAGCCACTCGCCCGCCCGCGCGGGGATCCGGGCGCTGCGGACCTTCTCGCTGACCATCTCGGGATCGAGGAAGTTCTCGCCGACGAAGGTGCCCAGCGAGGTCCCCAGCTGGTCCTTCTTCTTGCGGATCAGCGCCGTGTGGGGGATGGGGATCCTCAGCGGGTGACGGAACAGCGCGGTGACCGCGAACCAGTCCGCGAGGCCACCGATCATCCCCGCCTCGGACGCCGCGCGCACGTACCCGGCCCACGCCCCGGCGCCGTTGGACAGCGAATACTCCGCGAAGAGGAAGATGATCCCGGCCACGACCAGGAACCCCGTCGCGACCAGCTTCATGCGGCGGAGCGCAGCCCTGCGCTCCGCGTCGGTCGCCGGGTCACCCGCGACCAGGGCGGAACCGCCCGCCGCGGCGACCGGGTCGAGCGTCAGTGTGCGTCCTTGCGCCCGTACTTGCGGAACCCGATCATGCACACCGCGAGTCCGATGACAAAGACGACGACGGTGGCCACGACCGCGGCCACGACCAGACCGAGGGACACGTCCATGTCGTCGGTGTAGAAGGCGAGCGCCGTGATGGGCAGACCCAGCATGCTCATCGACAGCAGCATGATGGCCGAACCGGCGTAGATCTCGGTCGAGTACAGCGGGTAGGTGGGCGCCACCTCGGTCGCGTACTTCGGGTAGTACTCCTCGACGATGGCAGCACCAGTGTGCTCGAGGGTCTGACCGGCCATGATGTCGTCCTCTTTCGTCTACTACCGATCCCGGACGCGGCGGCCCGGGAGTTGCTTGACCCGATTCTATTGGAACCTCAGGTCCCGCGGGCAACCGCCCGGCGGATTCGTCGCGCCGCGGTGACCAGGTTGCGCAGACTCGGCTCCAACTGCCAGGTGTAGCGGGTCTTGAGCCCGCCGTCCGGGACCGCCCAGAGGCGGTCCACCCCCACCGCCGCCACCGCCTCGAGCAGCCTCTCATGCAGCAGATCGATGTCCGGGACGAAGCCGGATCGAGACTCGTACACACCCGGGGCCACCTGCCGCGTGAGGGTGTGGTCGGTGAGGGCGTCGAGGACCCAGTCGATCGACCGGGTCGCGACGATCGCGGTCACGTCCGCGTCGAGCCCCTCGATCGCCTCCTTCATGACCTGGAGCGACGAGTAGCTCAGGTGCGTGTGGATCTGGGTGTCCGGCCGGGCACCCGCCGACGCCAGGCGGAACGTCGCCACCGCCCACTCGAGATAGGCCCGCCTGTCCGCGCCCCGCCGCGGCAGCAGCTCGCGGAGGGCCGGCTCGTCGATCTGGACGATCGCCAGCCCAGCCTCCTCCAGGTCCGCCACCTCGTCGCGGATCACCAGCGCCAGCTGGGTGGCCACCTCGGGCAGCGCGAGGTCCGTCCGACAGAAGGACCGGGCGAGCATCGTCACCGGCCCGGTCACCATCCCCTTGACCGGCCGGTCGGTGAGGGTCTGCGCGTACCCCGTCCACTCGACCGTCATGGGCGCGGGCCGGGCCACGTCCCCGTACAGGATGGGCGGGCGCACACACCGGGACCCGTAGGACTGCACCCACCCGTGCCGGGTCGCGGCGAACCCGTCGAGCAGTTCCGCGAAGTACTGCACCATGTCGTTGCGCTCGACCTCACCGTGGACCAGGACGTCCAGGCCGATGTCCTCCTGCAGCCGGATCACCGAGGCGATCTCCTCCCGCAGGTAACCGCAGTAGCGCTCGTAGTCGATCCGGCCGTCGGCCAGGTCCCGGCGTGCCCGACGGATCTGTACCGTCTGCGGGAACGAGCCGAGGGTCGCGGTGGGGAGGATCGGCAGCCCCAGACGCTCCGCCTGCAGAGGCGCCCGCTCCGCGTAGGGCATGCGGACCTTGTCGTCGTCGTCCACCGACGCCGTCCTGGCACGCACGTCCTCCCTGCGCGCACCGGGCCGCACCGGCAGCGGCCGCCAGCGCGGCGTGGGCCCGTCCACCAGCGCGTCCGCCAGTGACACCACCTCGGCGACCTTCTGTCGCGCGAAGGCCAGCGCGTCCTCGAGTTCCGCGGGCAGGTCCACCTCGGCCCCGACGTCGTAGGGCAGGTGGAGCAGCGTGCAGGACGTCGAGACCACCAGGTCGGCGAAGGTGGCCTTGAGCTGCCTCAGGTAGTCCAGGACCTCGAACTTGTCCGTGCGCCAGACGTTCTGGCCGTCGACCACGCCGGCGTAGAGCCGCTTTCCGGCCAGTCCCGGGATCGCCGCGAGTTCGTCCGCGGGCCGGTAGCCGTGGACCAGATCCAGACCGATCGCCTCGATCCCCGTGGACGCGAGCGCGGGCAGCGCCCCGGCCAGGTCCCCGTACTGTCCCGTCACCAGGATCCGCGGGCGGCTGGGGACCGCGGACAGCCGGTCGTAGGCGTGCCGGACCTGCTCGACCTCGGCCGGCGTGCGCTCCATGGTCATGCAGGGTTCGTCGAACTGCACGCAGGTCACGCCCGCCCCCGCCAGCGCCTCCAGCAAGGCCTCGTACTGCTCGAGCACCCGGTCGAGCAGCGCGATCGGCCGGAAGCCGGGGGCGGCGGTGGGTGCGGGCTTGCTCAGCAGCAGCAGCGACACCGGGCCGGTGATCACGGGCCGGATGTCGATCCCCAGCTCGTGGGCGCGGGCGACCTCCGCCAGCAACTCCGCCGGTCGCAGGCCCAGGACGGAGGAGTCCTCGAACTCGGGCTGGCGGTAGTGGTACGGGGTGCCCTGCAGGGCGACCAGTTCCAGGGGCGCCACGTCGGCACGGCCGCGGGCGAGCGCGAACTGCGTGTCCAGCGGGGACAGGTCACGGACCAGGTCCCGGAAGCGGTGCGGGACGGCGCCGATCAGCAGGGCGTCGTCCAGGACGTGGTCGTAGAAGGAGAAGGTGTGTCCCGGGATCTGCGTGAGCCCGGTGTCGCGGAGCTCCTGCCAGGTCGACTCCCGGATCCGGCGCCCCACGGCGAGGAGTTCGGACCGGGTGCCGTCACCGTGCCAGTACCGTTCGAGCGCGCGTTTGAGCTCGCGGCGCGGGCCGATCCGCGGGTAGCCCAGCACGCTGGACGCACGGCTCAGGGCGAGGTGCGAGCGTTCGAGCTCGGTGGCCACGGCGGTCAGCGGGCGGCTCGGGTAGCGGCGCCGGGCACGTCGTAGCGGTAGAAGCCGTGGCCGCTCTTCTTCCCCAGCCGTCCGGCCTCGACCATGCGCAGCAGCAGGGGTGGCGGGGCGTACAGCGGTTCGCGGAACTCGGTGTACATCGAGTCCGCGATCGCCTTGACCGTGTCCAGGCCCACGAGGTCGGCCAGGGAGAGCGGACCCATCGGGTGGGCGCACCCCAGCACCATGGCCTTGTCGATGTCCTCCGGGGTGGCGAAGCCGGACTCGGCCATCCTGATCGCCGAGAGCAGGAAGGGCACGAGGAGCGCGTTGACCACCGCTCCGGACCGGTCCGCGGAGTGCACCACCTGCTTGCCCAGGACCTGTTCGGCGAACCCCTCGGCGCGATCGCGGACGGACTCCCCCGTCTCCAGCGTGCTCACCAGCTCGACCAGCGGGAGCACGGGGACGGGGTTGAAGAAGTGCATGCCGATCACACGCCGGGGCCGTGCGGTGCACATGCCGAGCTTCATGATCGGGATGGAGGAGGTGTTGGAGGCCAGGACCGCCTCCGGGTCGGTGACCACCTCGTCGAGTTCACGGAACACGGCCGTCTTGGCCGCCTCGTCCTCGACGATCGCCTCGATCACCAACTGGCGATCGGCGAAGTCCCCGAGGTCGGTGGTGAACCGCAGCCGCAGGGCTGCCTGGTCACGCTCGCGCCGGGTGATCTTCCCGGAGGAGACCCCCCTGTCGAGCGAGGAGAGGATGCGGGAGCGGCCCGCGGCGGCGAGCTCCCGGGTGGACTCCCACACCAGGACGTCGACGTGGGCGCGGGCGCAGACCTCGGCGATCCCGGCCCCCATCTGGCCTGCACCGACCACTCCCACGCGGGTGATCGACCCCTGTCCCGGGGCTACCTCGCGGGTGGTGGGCATGTGCGACACGTCCTTCTTCGAACCGGGTGGTCGGCCCGGGCATCGGCCCGGGAGTGCGTGAGACACGACCGGGGGCCGGGGCCGCCTCGAGGAGACGGCCGCGGCCCCCGGTGTGTGGTGGTGCCAGCGTGCTGGCCGCCCTACTCGAGGGCGACCCGGGGGGTCAGTGGAACTGACCCTCCTCGGTGGAGCCCTTCAGCGCCGCGGTGGACGTGTTGGGGTCGACCGTGGTGGCGATGCGGTCGAAGTAGCCGGCGCCGACCTCGCGCTGGTGCTTGACGGCGGTGAAGCCACGCTCCTCGGCGGCCTTGAACTCGCGCTCCTGCAGCTCGACGAACGCGCTCATCTGGTTACGGGCGTAGCCGTAGGCCAGGTCGAACATGCCGTAGTTGAGCGAGTGGAAGCCGGCCAGGGTGATGAACTGGAACTTGAAGCCCATCGCGCCGAGCTCCTTCTGGAACTTGGCGATCGTGTCGTCGTCCAGGTTCGCCTTCCAGTTGAAGGAGGGCGAGCAGTTGTAGGCCAGGAGCTGGTCCGGGAACTCGGACTTGACGGCCTCGGCGAACTGCTTGGCGTACTCGAGGTCCGGGGTGCCGGTCTCCATCCAGATGAGGTCGGAGTACGGGGCGTAGGCCTTGGCGCGCTCGATGCAGGGCTCGATGCCGTTCTTGACGTTGTAGAAGCCCTCGGCGGTGCGCTCACCGGTGATGAACGGGCGGTCACGCTCGTCGACATCGGAGGTGATGAGCGTGGCGGCCTCGGCGTCGGTGCGCGCGATGATGACCGACGGGACGTTCGCGACGTCGGCCGCGAGACGGGCCGAGGTCAGCGTGCGGATGTGCTGGTTGGTCGGGATGAGCACCTTGCCACCGAGGTGGCCGCACTTCTTCTCCGACGCGAGCTGGTCCTCCCAGTGCACACCGGCGGCGCCGGCCGCGATCATGGCCTTCTGCAGCTCGTAGGCGTTGAGGGCGCCACCGAAGCCGGCCTCGGCGTCCGCGACGATCGGGGCGAGCCAGTTCTCCACCGAGGTGTCACCCTCGATGCGGGCGATCTCGTCGGCGCGCAGCAGCGCGTTGTTGATGCGGCGCACGACGGTCGGGACCGAGTTGGCCGGGTACAGCGACTGGTCCGGGTAGGTGTGGCCCGAGAGGTTGGCGTCGCCGGCGACCTGCCAGCCGGAGAGGTACACGGCCTCGAGGCCGGCACGGATCTGCTGGACGGCCTGGTTGCCGGTCAGCGCGCCGAGGGAGTTGACGAAGTCCTTGTTGTTGACCTTGTCCCAGAGGATCTCCGCGCCACGGCGGGCGAGGGTGTGCTCCTCGACGACGGTGCCCTGCAGCTCCGCCACCTGCTCGGCGGTGTAGTTGCGGGTGATGCCCTTCCAGCGGGGGTTGGTGTCCCAGTCCTGCTGGATCTCTGCAGCGGTACGTGCCTTGCCGACGTTCGACATCGCGACTCTTTTCTGTCTCGGGGGCGGACCCGGCTTCGCACAATTGCGAGCGCGGCGTCCTGTACCTGGAAAGGATGCCACACGCATCGCAGCCCGTCTACCTGGGAATTGTGCGAATCTGGCGAGTTTCCTTGCATTGCTTGCGAACTTTGCGAAGAATGTGGGGCACACCACCGACCCGCGGGAGCCGCTGATGACCACCATCCACATGGGTGCTCGCCTGCGCCGCCTGCGCGAGGAGCACGGTCTCACCCAGGCCGCCTTCGCCGAGACGCTCGGGCTCTCTGCCAGTTACCTGAACCAGCTCGAGAAGGACACGCGCCCGGTCACCTCCCGGGTGCTGGCCCGACTGTCCGAGGAGTACGGGGTCGACTCGACCTTCTTCGCCTCCGACGCCGACACGCGGTTGATCGCGGAGCTCACCGAGGCCCTGTCCGACCCCCAGGTCTCCACCGGGATCCCCGCGGGCGACGTGATCGACCTGGTCCGTGCCCACCCGTCGCTGGCACGCGCCTTCGCGGTATTGAACCAGCGGTACCGCAACTCCGCGGACCTCCTCGCGGCCCTCACCGAGAGCCGCAACGCCCTGTCCGACGAGGCGGACACCTTCGCGCTGGCCATGCCGCACGAGGAGGTGCGCGACTACTTCTACCAACGCCAGAACTACATCGACTCCCTGGACACCGCGGCCGAGGAACTCACCACCCGGATCCGCATGAACCGCGGCGACGTCCGGGCCGAGCTCGAGAACCGGCTCGCCGAGATCCACGGCGTCCGGGTGGTGCGCCGCGTGGACCTGCCCGACGGGTTGTGGCACCGCTTCTCCGCCCGGGACCGCCGGTTGGACCTGTCGGCGCACCTGACCGGAGGACAGCAGGCCTTCCGGGTGGCGTCCGAGCTCGCGTTCCTCGAACACCGCGAGCTGCTCGACCAGCTCGTGGCCGACGGCACCTTCAGCTCCCCCGCCGCCGGCGCCCTGGCCCAGCGCGGGCTGGCCAACTACTTCGCCGCGGCCGTGCTCATGCCCTACCAGCGCTTCCTCGACACCGCCGAGGACTTCCGCTACGACGTGGAACGCCTGATGACCTTCTACGCGACGGGCTACGAGACCGTGTGCCACCGCCTCTCCACCCTCCAGCGCCCGGGAGCCTCCGGGGTGCCCTTCAGCTTCGTGCGCGTCGACCGCGCGGGGAACATGTCCAAGCGGCAGTCGGCCTCCGGTGTCCACTTCACCACCTCGGGTGGCACCTGCCCGCTGTGGAACGTCTACGAGACCTTCTCCTTCCCGGGCAAGATCATGCGCCAGGTCGCGGAGCTGCCGGACGGGCGTCTGCACCTGTGGGTCTCGCGCACCGTCACCACCCGGCCCATGCGATTCGGGCAACCCCGCAAGACGTTCGCGATCGGTCTGGGCTGCGAGGCCCGGCACGCCCACCGCACCGTCTACGCGCAGGGACTCGACCTCGCCGACGCCGACGCCGCCACCAAGATCGGGTCCG
>NZ_JAALEF010000234.1:0-1753 GCF_014145245.1 Dietzia sp. B44
ATGTGGCGGTCCACCGCCAGTGCCGGATCGGTCCAGCGGACCCGCGCGTCGTCGACGGTGATCTTCCCCGCCCGGGAGATCCCGTCGGTCGGCTGCGGGACTGCGCGGAGCTCGCCCGTCTCCAGGGCGTCCAGGGTGGCCAGGAGCAGTCCCGCGCCGGACACCGACAGCCGGGCGAGCAGGTCCCCGGCGGTGTCGCGCGGGCGGATGGTCTCGGTCATCGTGCCGAGCACCGGACCGGTGTCCATCCCCTCGTCGAGACGGAAGGTCGTGGCGCCGGTCACTTCGTCTCCCGCCTCGATGGCGGCGTTGACCGGTGCGGCACCCCGCCACGCCGGCAGCAGCGAGAAGTGGAGGTTCACCCAGCCGTGTGCGGGGATGTCCAGGACGGGTCGCGGCACCAGGTGCCCGTAGGCCACCACCGGCACCGCGTCGGGTGCGAGGTCACGGAGGCGCTCGGCGAACTGCGGGTCGCGGGCGTTCGGCGGCGTGAGGACCTCGATCCCCGCGGCGTCGGCAGCCGCGGCCACGGGACTGCGGGACAGGCTCCGGCCGCGACCGGTCCGGGCATCGGGACGGGAGACCACCGCCACCACGTCGTGTCGGCCTGAGGTCAGCAGGGCCTCGAGCGAGGGGACGGCCGCCTGCGGTGTGCCGGCGAAGACGAGTCGCACCGTCACCTCACCGCCATCGCGTCGGCGAGTCGGTCGTAGACGACCCCGGCGCTGATGGCGTCGCTACCGAACCATCCGGACGACCGTATCCCGGCCATCGCCGAGCGCCGCCGGTCCGGGGTGAGGCGCTGGAGGAACAGGATCCCGTCGAGGTGGTCGGTCTCGTGCTGCACGGCGCGCGCGAGGATCCCCTCGGCCTCGAGACGCACCGGCTCTCCGTGCACGTCGACGCCGCGCGCCACGACACGCGCGTAGCGTTTGGTGGGTTCGGAGACCCCGGGGATCGACAGGCACCCCTCGTTGACGTGAGTCCTCTCGTCTCCCATCGGTTCCCACTCCGGGTTGACGAGGTGGCCCTCGCGGCCTCCACAGGTGTAGACGAACACCCGGGTGGACACGCCGATCTGGGGAGCGGCCAACCCGGCTCCGTCCTCGTGGCGGACCGTGTCCATGAGGTCGGCCACGATGCGCGCCAACCTGTCGTCGAACGAGGTGACGGGATCGGTCGGGGTCCTCAGGACGGGATCACCGAAGAGCCGGACGGGATGGACGGCCATGCGTATCTGAACTCCTCGCGGACGGGGATACGGGAAACGCCCATTCTAGGTGTTCTCCGGGCAACCCACCGCACGGGCCGGTCAGCCGATGTGTACCGGGTCGAGCCGGACCCGGACGGGGTCGGCGTTCCGCCGTCCCGACCGCGCCACCACGACCGCCCGTAGTTCGGTGGAGACCGCTCCGAGCAGCGGTGGCGGGACGCGGAGCAACACCCGCTCGGGGTCCTCCACGCCGTCGTGTCCGGGCAACTCCTCCCCCGGGGGGAGGTCGACGGGCCCGAGCACCTCCACCTCGTCCGGGATCCGGAGCTCGTCGAGGATCTCGGCCAGCGCGGAGGCCGGGCCGTCCACCGCCATCATGTGGACGGCGGGCGGGAACCCCACCTCGGCGCGGTCCGCGAGTTCGCGTTCGGCCCACCCCTGGGGGTCCCACCGCACCAGGGCCTGCGCGACCGGGGACCCGGAATCCGCCGACAGGAACACACGGCCCCCGTCGGCGGCCGGGCGGACCAGGCAGGCGGC
>NZ_JAALEF010000235.1:0-8007 GCF_014145245.1 Dietzia sp. B44
GCCGCCGGGTCCCCGTGGGGGTCGGTGAGAGCCGAGGCGGGGCTGAGGGCTGAGGCGGGGCTGAGGGCGGAGACCGCGGGGGCCGGTGAGCCCGACGCGGCCGGGTCGACGGGGATCCCCGCGATTCCGGACTCGGGCGGCTTCGCTCCCGCGACGGTCGCCTCACTCGTGTCGGGGGCGGAGCGTCTGGCGGAGGAGATCTACCCGGTCGGTGCGCGGTGAGGTGATCAGGACGCTCCGCCGGCGTGCGTCCGGATCTTTGTGCAACTAGTTGCACAAAACCGTGGGCGGCCGTACGGTCGGGGGAACGCCGACCACATCCCGGTCCCGAAAGGACTGCTCATGGCCCTTCCCTCCGTCCTCGCCGGCCCGCTCACCGTGCCGGTGGTCGCCTCGCCGATGTTCATCTACTCCGGCCCCGAGCTGGTGGCCGCACAGTGCCAGGCCGGCGTGATCGGGTCGTTCCCGGCGCTCAACGCACGACCGCAGTCGGTCCTGGGGGAGTGGCTGGACCAGGTCACAGAGAGCAACGCGGCCTTCGCGGCGGCGAACCCGGACCGGTACGTGGCCCCGTTCGCCGTCAACCAGATCGTCCACCGGTCCAACGACCGGCTCGAGCAGGACCTGGCGACCGTCGTCGAGCACGAGGTGCCGATCGTCATCACCTCCCTCGGTGCCCGTACCGAGGTCAACGACGCCGTCCACTCCTACGGCGGCATCGTGCTGCACGACGTGATCAACGACAGGTTCGCCCGCAAAGCCATCGAGAAGGGCGCCGACGGGCTCGTGGCGGTCGCCGCCGGCGCCGGGGGCCACGCCGGGACGCAGTCTCCGTTCGCCCTGATCCAGGAGATCCGCGAGTGGTTCGACGGCCCGCTGCTGCTCTCCGGGGCGATCGCGCACGGTCGGTCGATCCTCGCCGCGCAGGCCGCCGGCGCCGACCTGGCCTACGTGGGTTCGGCGTTCCTCGCGACCGAGGAGTCCCGCGCGGCCGCGGAGTACAAGCAGATGATCGTCGACAGCTCCGCCTCCGACATCGTCTACAGCAACCTGTTCACGGGCATCCACGGGAACTACCTCCGGGGCAGCATCGAGGCGGCGGGGCTGAACCCCGACGACCTGCCCGTCTCGGATCCCACGGCGATGGACTTCGGCTCCGGTGGGGGCGCGGACTCCAAGGCGTGGCGCGATATCTGGGGTGCGGGCCAGGGCGTCGGCGCGGTCACCTCGACGGGTTCGGTCCGCGACCTGGTCGAGCGGCTCCGCGCGGAGTACGAGCAGGCGGCGTCCGCTCTGGCAGCGCGCTGACACCGTGTCGCTGAAGTTCGCGATCCTCACCTCCCTCACCGAGCGGGCGGGGAGCGGGATCGAGCTGGCGCGGAGGTTCGACAAGTCCATCGGGTACTTCTGGCCGGCGACCCACCAGCAGATCTACCGGGAGCTGGATCGACTGGGGGAGTCCGGACTGATCCGGGAGCTCCCGCTCGAGGGCGCCCCCTCGCGGGGTAACCCGCGCCGCTTCGAGGTCACCGAGGACGGCCGGAGGCTGCTCACCGAGTGGATCCGCGAGCCGGACGAGCCCGACCCGATGCGGTCCACCATGGCGGTGCGGGTGCGTGCCGCGGCCGCGACGGGGGCGGTCCACGAGGTCCGGGAGGCGCTGACGCACCACCGCGACCAGCGGGCCGCCAACCTCCGCCGCTACCGCGAGATCGAGGACAGGGACTTCGCCCGGCCCGACCCGGGGGACGCCCGCGACCTCCTCCAGCACCGGGTGCTCACGCTGGGCATCCAGGTGGAGCAGGCGTGGGTGAGCTGGTGCGACGAGGTGCTCGAGATGCTGGACCACCTCCCGGCGGGCTGACCGTCGTACCCGCTCACCGCGCCGGCTCATCCCACGAGCGCATCACCCGGGCTCAGTTCGCCAACGCCGCCTCGAGCGAGGCCAGTGACGCCTCGAGGAAATCGCGTCCGAACGGCGGCATCCCGCCGATCTCGGCGGCGAACCCCTCCCGTGTGCGGGTCCAGTCGTACCGGAGGGTGACGTCGGTGGACGCGCCCGCCGGGGCCAGGTCGTACCGCCAACTCCACCCGCCGGTGGAGAGGTGACCGGCCTCGTCGGTCCGGCCGGGCTCCCATTCGATCGTGCGGTCCGGTTCGAATGCCGTGACCACGTTGCGTATGACGTAGTCACCGCCCCCGGCCTCCCTGTACATGTTGATCGCGAAGACGTCCCTGACCCCGCTGATGGCCTCCGTCGTGACCGCGTCGCGTACCCAGTCCCCGGGTTCGGTGTCCTTGTGGCGGGTCGGATCGGCCAGCAGCGCGAAGACCTCCGACGCGGACGCCGGGATCGTGCGACTCGCGGTCATGAAGGTGGCTGGACCGTGCTCGGCACCGGGGTCGTCGGCGTCTGCGGTGGCGGCCATCGTCAGTTCCTCCTCGGTCACTCGACGGTCAGTGATCAGTCGACGGTCAGCATGATCTTGCCGTGGCTCTCTCCCGACTCGAGCAGGCCCAGCGCCTCCGCTGCCCGCTCCAGCGGGATCTCACGCGAGACGCGGGTGGTCACGTCTCCCGCCGCGATCATCGGCCAGACGTGGTCCACCACCTCCCGGCAGATGCCGGTCTTGCCGCCGGGACCGTCCACCGGGCGGGCCCGGAGGTTGGTGGCCAGCACACCGGCGCGGCGCGGGAGCAGGGCTCCCAGGTTCAGCTCGCCCTTCACCCCGCCCTGCATGCCGATCACGATCAGTCGGCCGTCCGGGGCGAGTGAGGCGATGTTGGGTTCGAGGTACTTCGCGCCCATCACGTCGAGGATCAGGTCGACGCCACGGCCTCTCTCGTCGTCGTCGGTCCACTCCCTGACCCGGTCGGGGAACTCGTCCTCGCGGTAGTCGATCGCCAGGTCGGCGCCGAGCTCGCGACACTTCCGGACCTTCTCGGGACCTCCGGCGGTGGTGGCCACGCGGGCGCCGAGCGCGCGGCAGACCTGGATCGCGTGGGAGCCGATGCCACCCGCCCCACCGTGGATCAGCACCCGCGGGGCCCCGAGCTCCGAGTCGCCCCAGCGGGCGTTGGGTGTCAGGACGCCGCGGCCGAGCCCGCCCGTCATGACGAGGTTGGACCACACCGTGCAGGCCACCTCGGGAAGTGACGCGGCCTCGTGCAACGACACCCCGACCGGCACGGGCATGACCTGTCCGGCGGGCACGGCCACCTTCTCGGCGTACCCGCCGCCGGCCAGGAGGGCGCACACCTCGTCGCCGACGGCCAGGCCCTCGACGCCCTCGCCCACGGCGGAGATCCGCCCCGAGCACTCGAGGCCGAGGATCTCCGACGCACCGGGCGGGGGCGGGTAGTGCCCCTTGGACTGCAGCAGGTCGGCGCGGTTGACGGCCGTGGCCGCCACGTCGACGAGCACCTCGCCGGGACCGGGGATCGGATCGTCGACCTCCGTCAGACGGAGGGAATCGGGACCGTTGCGATACTCGATGGCCTTCATGCCCTCGACCGTAGCCGCGATGGCCCCGGTCGGCAGCCGGGCTGGGTGCGGGCGGGCGGGGTCCACTACGATGAGCACCGTCGTCTCCGCGTGTTCCACGTGGAACCACGCACTCGAGCGTGTCGTGGCGGACGACAGGGAAGTGTGGCAGAGCGGCCGAATGCACTCGCCTTGAAAGCGAGCGTGCCTCAACAGCACCGGGGGTTCAAATCCCTCCACTTCCGCACCTGGGTGGGCTCAGGAGTAGAAGCCCTCACGCAGATTGATGCCGTGCTCGACCCACGCCTTGAGTGCGGTGAGCATCATCGTCCACCCCTCGCAGTTGCCGAAGGCGTTCTCCGCGCCGCCGGGCGTCACGCGCCAGGCCCGCTCGGTGATCGTGACCAGAGTGCGCGCGCCGTCGTCGATCGGTTCGAACTCGAAGGCCGTGGTGGTCTCGGGGTCCATGGCCTCGACGCCCTCCCATCTGATGACCAGCCGCCGGGGTGGATCGGCCTCGACCACCGTCACCGGGAATCGGCCGGGGAAGTCGGCGAACTCCCACGAGACCTCCGCGCCCGGCTCGAGCCGGCCACGGGCGCCCCCGGTGGTGAAGTAGCGGGACAGTTGCGCGGGGTCGGCCACGGCCTCGTAGACGGCGTCGACGGGCCGCCCCACGCGACCCGAGACGGTGAAGGTCAGTTCTCTCAGCTCTCCAGACATGTTGTATATTTACAACATGTCTGCCGGAGAGCGCAAGGGTCAGGGTGACGACGACGCCGTGTTCAAGGCGCTCGCCGCCCCGATCCGGCGGCGCATGCTGGACGCCCTCAAAGAATCGCCGCGCTCGACCGGCGAGCTCTGTGCCCTCTTCCCCGAGAGTGACCGCACGACGGTGCTGCAGCACCTGCGCGTGCTCGAGCGGGCCGACCTGGTGACGGGGCGCAGGGTCGGCCGCGAGCGCCACCTGTCGCTCGCGCCGCTGCCGATCAAGCGGATCCACGACCGGTGGATCGGCGAGTACGCCCGCGCGGCGGTCGAGTTGCTCGACGAACTCGACGGACAGGGCGCATAACGATCTGTTTACAAACCGCGTGTGCTGCTGGGATGATCTGCGACAGCATCTAGTGAGCGTGCGGGTCCGTCCACCGCTGTTGATCGGCGACCCGGTCCCCACCGCACCATCCGTTGAGCGCGACGAGACGCCGGGAGTGCGCCATGACCGGGACCAGTACCGCCATCCGTCAGACGCGCCGGGGTGTCGCGTGCACCCTCGCGATCCTGCTGGTGTTCTGCGCGGGCCTCGGGGCCGGGACGGGATCGTCGGCGGCCCAGTCCGCCGCCCCGCCACCCGTGCCCCTGCCGTCCGCCGACCCGTTCTACACCCCCGACGGGCCGATCGCCGATCTCGCGCCGGGGACGGTGATCAAGAGCAGGACCATTACCTACGGTTCGCTCGAACTCGCCACACCGCTCACCAGCACCCAGGTGCTCTACCGGACGACCGACCAGGCGGGCGGCCCGAGCGCCACCGTCGCGACGATCCTCAGGCCCCTGGTCCCGGGGCCCCCGAGGCTGATCTCCTACCACATGGCCTACGACGCGTTGGGCTCCGAATGCGATCCCTCCTACACCCTGACCGGGAACGGTGCCCCGGGTCGGGCCGCGATCGCGGAGCAGGGCGTCATCGGCGGGTATCTCGCGGCCGGCTACACCGTCGTCGTTCCCGACTACGAGGGACCGGACCTCGAGTGGACGATCGGGCGCCAGTCCGGCTACGCCGCCCTGGACGGTGTCCGCGCCACCATCGACCACGTGGGACTGCCGGCGTCGACGCCGGTGGGGCTGGCCGGATACTCCGGCGGGTCCGTGCCCACCCAGTGGGGTGCCGAGGTGGCGCCGAGCTACGCCCCGGAACTCAACATCGTCGGCGCGGCCGCCGGCGGGCTCCCCGTCAACATCGCACACAACCTCCCGTATGTGAGCGGGAGCGCCACATGGGCCGGGGTCATCCCCGCGCTCGTCGTGGCCTATCAGCGAGCGTATGGGATCGACACCGACAGCTTCCTGTCCGACTACGGCCGTCAGCTCGTCGAGACCGTCAGCTCGCAGTGCATCAACGCCTTCGCCGCCGACTATCCCGGGCTGACCGACGCCCAGATGGTCCGCCTCCCGTACACCTCCCTGTTGGACATCCCCGCCGTGGTCAGCGCGATCGGGGACAACGTGATGGGAACGACGGGCACGCCGCGGGTCCCGATGCTGCTCGCCGTGGGCAACCTCGACGGGATCGGAGACTCGGTCATGGTGACCGCGGACGTCGCCGGCCTGGCGCACGAGTACTGCACCCGCGGCGTCGCCGTCACCTACGCGCAGTACGACCGCCTCGGTCACTCCGAGGCCTTCGTGCCCTTCCAGGCGCAGACAGCCCAGTTCCTCACCGACCGGTTCGCCGGCCTCGCCCCCACCTCCAACTGTCAGGGGTCCTGACCACGTCGACCTTCTTCTCCGCCCGGCCTCACCGCGCACTGAGCAAGGGCTTCTACAAGGACCCCGACTTCGACTACGAGGTGCGGTGTCTTCTCGGCGCCGTCGCCTACGGCGCCGCCGAGGCCGGCGAGATCCTGGCGACCGTCGACGACGTCGGGGACGGCGATCACGACCACTGGTTCCGGGCCTGGCACGACCTCGGGAGCAGGGTCCACGCCGCGGCGGACCGGGAGGCGGCGGCAGGGCGGACGGTGACCGCGTCGGCGGCCTACCTGCGCGCGGCCACCTACCTCGCGGTCGCGGTGAACGCGGCGAGCGGCCTGCAGTCCGAGGACCAGCTGACGTCCACCTTCCGCCTGCAGCGATCGAGTTGGGAGCGCTTCGTCGACACCACCGACCGGATCGTCGAGCGCGTGACGATCCCCTGGGAGCAGGACTCGATGCCCGGGTGGTTCCTCCGGCCGTCCACCGACCCGGGACCCCGTCGGACGCTGGTGATGGTCAACGGAAGCGACGGTGCGACCAGCGGGCTCTCGCACAACGGCGCGGCCGGTGCACTCGCGCGTGGGTACAACGTGCTGCTATTCGACGGACCGGGGCAGCAGTCGATGCTGTTCGAGCGGGGGATCGGCTTCCGCCCGGACTGGGAGTCGGTCCTCACCCCCGTCGTCGACCTCCTCCTGGGCCGCTCCGACGTGGACCCCGGGAGGCTGGCGGTCTACGGGCTCAGCCAGGGCGGCTACTGGGTGCCGCGGGCGCTGGCGTACGAACACCGCTTCGCCGCCGCGGTCGCGGACCCCGGGGTGGTGGACGTGGCGGCGTCGTGGACCGCGCACATCCCCTCCAGCCTGATGTCGTTGTTCCGCTCCGGCAAGAAGGAGGCGTTCGACCGCGACATGTCCCTGGGGATGAGGTTCTCGTCCTCGACCGCGCGGACGTGGGCGTTCCGTGCGCGCCCGTACGGCAGGACCGGGTACTTCGACACCCTCGCGCAGGTGCACGAATACGCGCTCACGGCGGACGAGATGGCCGACATCACCACCCCGCTGCTGGTGACCGATCCGGAGGACGAACAGTTCTGGCCCGGCCAGTCCGAGCGGCTCGCCGCCGGCGCGGGCGGCCCCACCGAACTGGCGCGGTTCACCGCCGCCGAGGGCGCCAACTTCCACTGTCAGCCACTGGCCAGACAACTCACCGACGCGCGGATGTTCGGCTGGCTCGACTCGGTCCTGGCCTGACCGCCAGACCGCGTGACCGCGTGACGGCCTGACCGCGTGACGGCCTGGTCCGCCGCCCGCGGGGGCGCGGTCAGGCGGTCGTCTCGTGCAGATCCGCCGCCGACACGTGGCGGATGATCTCGAGCACGCGGGGATAGGCGCGGGAGTCCCCGGACACGAGCGAGACGTGGTCCTCGTCGTTGAACATGATCATCTTGGCCTTCCCGCCGGCCCGGGTGACCGCGTCCACGTAGCGCTGGGAGTTCTCGGGCGCCACGGTCACATCGCGGGCCCCGTGCATCGCGACCACCGGTGTGCCGGGGTCGATGTTCTGGATGGGGTCGACCTTCGCGTACCTCCCCGAGACCTCCGACGGGGTGCCACCCATCGCCGTGACGATCCTCTCGTCGCCGTGGGTGGCCGCGTAGACCATGTCCAGGGGGCCGGCGATCGAGACCACCCGCGTCGGGCGGAACGCCGGCTTCGCGCCGACCTCGTCGTCGTCCAGCAGGTGCCGGGTGCCGCCCCACACGGCGAGTTGGGCTCCCGCGCTGTGTCCCACCACCAGCTCGTCGTCGGTGGTGATCTGCGGGAACCTCTTGTCCACCTCGACCACGTGGTCCAGTGCGCTCGCGACGTCGTGGAAGGTGGTCGGCCATCCACCGCCCGACCCCACCCGTCGGTACTCGATGTTGTAGACGGCCATGCCGCGGCTGGCGAGCTTGCGGGCGAGAGGGTCGAACGAGTCGGCCCCGATCTGGTCCTGCCACGCCCCGCCGTGGATGAGGACCGCCAGGGGGATCGAGTCGACCCGCT
>NZ_JAALEF010000236.1:0-7504 GCF_014145245.1 Dietzia sp. B44
TCGACTCCCGGGGGGTGTGCACCACCGCCGGGCTCGCCCACGTCCCCGACGGCAGCCGGGTGGCGGTCGCCGGTGCGGTCACCCACCGGCAGCGGCCCGCCACCGCCGAGGGGGTGACCTTCCTCAGCCTCGAGGACGAGACGGGCATGACCAACGTCGTGTGCTCGGTGGGACTGTGGGCGCGCTACCGCCCGATCGTCTCCTCCGCCCCGGCGCTCATCGTCCGCGGCACCGTGGAGAACCGCTCGGGCGCGGTGAGCGTCGTGGCGGACAAGATCGAACGCCTCCACCTGGGGATGGCTATCGGCCGCAGCCGCGACTTCCGGTGACCGGTCACGTCCTGGTGACCGGTCACTCCCCGGCGATCGGTTGGGTCTTCTGGTCGAACTGGGGTGCCCACTTCTCGGCCCCGGCCAGGTCCGGATTCAGGCCGGGGCCGGGTTCAGAGGCTGGCTCAGACGTAGCGGAAGTATTCCCCGCGAGCCCACTGCACCAGCCTGTCGGCGGTGTCCCGGCGCGACGGCGGGTGGTAGCCGAACACCTGGACGGCCTCGAAGGCGTAGGCGAGTTCCGGGTCCTGCATGTAGGCGAACCCCCCGACAGCCTCGCGGACCATCGACTGCACCCTGACCAGAGCCTCGCGCATCGACCACCGGACCAGCGCGAGACGAGCCGAGACGTCGCCACCGCGAGCACCCTCGTCGAACTCGCGAGCCACCGCGTGCAGGGCGGTCCGCATGGTCTCGACCTCGGCGAGCGCCGAGGAGAACAGCTTCGGGTCGAGGCGGTCGCGATCGGTGAGCCGCTCGACCATACGCGTGGCCACCCCGAGATAGCAGGCGCTGATGAGCAGCCCGAACCACAGGTAGCCGGTCATCTCGTGCACATCGTCGGGATCGTTCTCGGAGGTCAGGAAGACCATGTCGGACTCGACCCGGACGTCGTCGAGGATCAGCGCGTCGCTCTCGGCCGCCGCGAGGACGGGGCTCTTCCAGAACTCCTCCCGACGCAACCCCTCGGCACCGTCGAAGACCAGGACGACGGCCCGCTCGGAGTCGTCCACGAGGGCGCTCGCCACCAGGAGACTCATGGACCTCGACAGGCTGCAGGGGGCCTTGCGGCCGGAGAGGAGATAGTCGTCACCGTCCCGTCGGGCGGTCATGGTCGGGCGGAACACCGATCCCCCGGGGGAACCCTCGGAGAAACCGGAGGCCATCACGGTGCCGCCCTCGACCAGCGCCCTGATGAGGTCGCGCTCATCCTGCGAGGCGTCCTCGGCGGCCTCGAAGAGGGTCGCGCACGACAGGTGGTGCATCGTGGTCGCGGCCGCGAGGGAGGGGGCGACCGCGCCGATGGCGGTCTGGAACCGCACCGCGTCGACCGCGCTCGCGCCCGCACCGCCCAGCGCGGTGGGGACGATGAGACTGGTCCCGCCGGTGTCGGACCAGTCGGCCACGGCGGTGCTCTGGGCGCCCTCGTTGGCGAGGAGGCCGTGGCCGTACAGGCGTTCTCGCAGCCCGGGGGCGTAGGAGTCGAGGGTCTGGTTCTCGGAGGTGAGGAGCATGGGGTCCTTTCGGTTCACGGTCGGGTGGGTGCGGGCTCGGGCCCGGATCAGCCGGCGAGCATCAGGCGGGCGGCCTCGGTGCAGTCGTACCGCGGCGTCCAGCCGGTGGCGTCCCTGAGTCGTCGTGACGTGGTGACCGGTTCTCCGCAGGTCACCCAGTGGGAGGAATAGGGCAGCAGTCGTAGCCGGAACCCGAGGTCGGCCAGGCGTCGGGCGGCGCTCAGCGGCACGGGGACGCAGACCGAGCGGTTGAGTCGGCACAGCTGGGAGACGGTGAGGGCGCCCTCGGGACCGAGGTTGAACTCGCCGTCCACGCCGGCGAGCAGCACCCGCAGGTACGCGTCGACGAGGTCGTCCTGGTGCAGGAACTGGAAGTAGGACTTCCCGGGGCTCGGGTGCAGGACGACGCGCGACCGCATGGTCTCCAACCCGGAGTTCGACATGTCGGGCCCCACCACGTAGGTCGGGCGCAGGACCGCCGTCGCCATCCGGCCGTCGGAGCCTCGTCGCCACCGGCGCACGTCCTCCTCCACGAGTGCCTTGTGGTGGAAGTAGTAGTGCTCCTCGCCGGCGCCGATCGGTGCGGTCTCGTCGATGATCTCGGGGCCGCCGCGGGGGCCGTAGGCGTTGATGCTCGAGGTCATCACGCACACCCGGGCGCCGGCGGAATCGGCGGCCCGCAGGACCCGTCGCGAGCCGTCGACGTTGACGACCCGCGCCGACTCCTTGTCGCGCGGCTCCTCGACCATGAAGGCGCAGTGGATCACCGCGTCGGCGCCCGCGAAGACCTCGTCGAGGTCGTCTGAGGCGATGTCGACGGTCCGCCGTTCGATCTTCGGGTCCCGCACCCGCAACGGCGACCGCGCCAGGGCGACCACGTGATCGACCTCCTCGCGGAGGATCAGACCGCGCAGGAGCGCGGTACCGAAATCACCGGACGCCCCGGTCAGGACCACCCTCATAGGGCGGAGAGCTCCCGGGTGACGGCGAGGATGTCGGCGATCGCCCTGGCGGCCTCGACCAGCTGCTCCTCCGTGTGGTCCGCCGTCACGCACAGACGGAGGATCGCACCGGTCGCCGGGACCGCCGGATGGACCGCGACACCGGTGTAGACGCCTCGCTCGAGCAACAGGTTCCACACGTGGACCGCGCGGAGGTCGTCGCCGACGGGAACGGGGACGATGGGCGACCACTCGTCCCCGGTGAGGCCGGAGGTGCAGTCGATCCCCTTGTTTCCCAACTCGGCGCGCAGAAGGATCGAGTTCTGGCGCACCGCCTCGGTGCGCGCCGCACCCTCGTCGGTCCGCATCAGCCGGATCGAGGCGAGGGATGACGCGGTCGCGGCGGGGACCGAGGACGTGCTGAAGATCATCGGCCGCGCCGTGACCCTGAGCCCGGTCACGAGGTCGGAGCTGCCGGTGATGAAACCCCCGCACGAGGCCGAACACTTGGAGAACGACGCCATGGTCACGTCCACGGCGTCCACCGTCCCGGTCTCCTCGACCCAGCCCCGCCGGGTCGGGCCGTACAGGCCCATGGCGTGGGCCTCGTCGACCATGAGCGCGGCGCCGAACGACCGGGCGAGCTCCGCGACCCCGGACAGGGGCGCGAGGCTGCCCTCCATCGAGTAGAGGGAGTCGACGACCACGAGGATCTGCTCCGGGGATCCGCGGCGTGCCGTGATCAGGGCGTCCTCGAGTGCGCCCAGGTCGTTGTGGCGGAACGGGTGGACCGAGGTGCGCGCCATGCGCAGGCCGTCGCGCAGCGAGGCGTGGGCGAACTCGTCGATGACGACCGCGTCCCGCTCGCCGACCAGGGCGCCGAGGGTACCGAGGTTGGTCTGGTACCCGGTCGAGAAGCACAGCGCGTCCTCGGTTCCGAACCAGTCCGCGATCTCCGCCTCGAGCTCCTCGTGCAGTGACATCGTCCCGTTGAGCAGGCGACTGCCGGTGCTCGCCGATCCGAACCGACGGACCGCCTCGGTGGTGGCCTCGATGACCTCGGGGTGGCGCGCCAGGCCGAGGTAGTTGTTGGAGCCGAGCATGCTCCGGTCCACGCCCTGGACGTTGCTCGTCGCGCCGGTGCTGGAGTGCATCGTCCGGTAGTAGGGGCTCTGGCCCGCGTCCTGGAGGGTCGAGAACAATTGGACCCGTTCGTCTGTCGCGAGGCGTTCGATGAGTGGGTGGTTCACGGGAAGTCCTTCCTGTGGGATGTCCCGGTGGTTCGGCCCCTTCCGTGGACCGGATGGGTCGAACGAGTGAATCCTCACCGTCCGGGTCTCCTCACCGTCCGTGCGCTCGTCGCCCATCCGCCTCGGGATCAGGAACGAATGAGGGGGACGACTGAATGAGGAGCCCCATGAGTCACAGAGCCGAGCCCCGGACGACGCCGCGTGCTCACCGCCGACGGTCGGTCCTGGCGAGAGGGTGGCCGCTCGCCGCGGCGCTGATCCTGGCCGTGCTGGGAGCGCTCTCCGCCGGCGGCGTGGAGGAGTCCCTGACCCCCGGGGGGTTCCGTGCCGACTCCACGCCGTCCGCCGTCGCCGAACGGCGGCTCGACGCGGAGGTCGGGGTGGGCACCCCCGATCTGATCGTCCTGGTCTCGGGAGCGGAGTCCGCCGCAGTGGCCCGTGAGGGCGAGGCGGTGGCGTCCTTCCTGTCGGGTGCCGGGGGAGTGGGTCGCGTGACCGTGTCGCCGGCGCCGGGGGACGGGCCCACGGTGGTGAGCGCGGTGCTGTCCGGCGACGACGCCGAGTCCAGACGCACGCTGGACGAGCTCCGTGAGGCCCTGCCCCCGCCCGGCGAGGGCGTCGAGAGGCAGCTGACCGGCCGGGCCGAGGTGCTGCGTGAGGACGACCTCATCGCCCGGGAGGATCTCACCCGCGCCGAGCTCATCGCCGTCCCGGTCACCCTCGTCCTGCTCGTGCTGTTCTTCGGCTCCGTGGTGGCCGCCGCGGTCCCGGTCGCGATCGGCGTGCTCGCCATGCTCTCGTCGTTCGTCGTCCTGTCCGGCCTGGTGCACGTGATCGACGTGTCCGTGTTCGCCCTCAACCTGGTGATCGGCCTGGCGCTGGGGCTCTCGATCGACTACAGCCTCCTCGTGGTGACCCGGTTCCGCGAGGAACTGGCGAACGGCGCGGACCCACCTGAGGCCGTCGCCCGCACGATGCGCCGGTGCCGGAGGACGATCGTCATCTCGGCGGTGACCGTCGGCCTGTGTCTGGCCGCGCTCACGGCGGTGGACATGCCCTACCTGAGATCCATGGCGATGACCGGTGTCGCGGTCGTGGTGCTGGTCGCCACCCTCACCCTGGTGGTCCTGCCCCCGGTCCTGCGGGTCCTCGGTCGGCGGATCGACGCGTGGTCCGTGCGACGGGTCGACCCGACCCGCCCCGGCCGTTCGGTGACGGCGATGCTCGGGGTCTCGCGCCGGCACCCGGTGGCGGTGGCGCTGGGGGTGTCGGCGCTCCTGTTGATCCTGCTGACGCCCGCGTTCGGCCTCCGGCTGGGCACTCTCGACGACAGGGTCCTGCCGAAGGACGCCCCGTCCAGGGTGGCCGCGGAGCGACTGCGCGACGAGCGTCCGGACCTCGGGTCCGATCCCCTGGTGATCCTCGCGGACGGGGTCGATCCCGGGGTGTTGGCGGAGCGGGTGTCGCGTATCGACGGAGTGACGGCGACGCGGGGACCGGACGAGACCCTGTCCGACGGGCTCGCGGTGGGTCCCGGTGACCCCGACCTGAGGCGGGGCTCCGTCGCGGCGGTGGAGGTGGTGACGGCCCCGGGTCTGACGCAACCGGAGCAACAGGACCTCGCCGAGCGTGTCCGCGAGGTGGTGGCACCCGCCCCGGTGGCGGGAACCTACTCCGACGATGTCGACACCCGTCAGGCGATCAGTGACCGGGCGCTCCCGGTCGCCCTGCTCGTCATGGCGGTGGTCCTGCCCCTGGTCTTCCTGCTGACCGGTGGCGTGCTGGTCACCCTCAAGACGCTGGTCATGGCGGCGCTGAGCCTCACCGCGACCTTCGGCGCGATGGTCCTGGTCTTCCAGGAGGGGTATCTCGCCGACCTGGTGGGCGTGACGGCCACGGGGGTGGTGGACAGTTCCTCGCCCCTACTGATGGCGTGCCTGGCCTTCGGACTGTCGATGGACTACCAGTTGTTCCTGCTCTCCCGGGTCCGCGAGGAGTACGACCGCCACGGCGACACCACCCGGGCCGTGGTCGACGGGGTCTCGCGCACCGCCCCCGTGGTGGGGGCGGCGGCGGTGCTCGTGGCGGTGGTGTTCCTCGCCATCGGTACCTCGGGGATCAGCGTGGTCCGGCTGCTCGGGCTCGGATTGGCGCTCGCCGTGCTGGTGGACGCGTTCGTCATCAGGCTGCTGCTCGTCCCGAGTGCGATGCTCCTGCTCGGCGAGGCCAACTGGTGGGCTCCACGGCCGCTACGGGCCGTGTTCGACCGCCTGCGGATCCGGGAGGGTTCGTCGTAGGTTCGGGTCATGATCCTGGACGACCTCCGTGCCCGCCTCGACACCGCCTCCGTGCTCACGGACGCGGACGTGCTCGAGGGATACCGCCAGGACTGGGCCAAGGCCCCGGACCCGGGGATGCCGCTCGCCGTGGTGCGCGCGCGGTCGACCGGGGACGTGCAGGAGGTCATGCGCTGGGCGAGTGCGCACGGCGTGCCGGTGGTCCCGCGGGGGGCCGGTTCGGGGCTGTCCGGGGGAGCGACGGCGGTCGAGGGCGGGATCGTGCTGTCCACCGAGCTCATGCGCGACATCGACGTCGACCCGGTCACCCGCACCGCGACAGTCCAGCCGGGTCTGCTCAACGTCGAGGTCAAGCGGGCCGTCGCCGAGCACGGACTCTGGTATCCGCCGGACCCCTCGTCGTACGAGATCTGCTCGATCGGCGGCAACATCGCCACCAACGCCGGCGGTCTGTGCTGCGTGAAGTACGGGGTGACGACCGACTACGTCCTCGGGATGACGGTGGTGTTGGCCGACGGCACCGCGGTGCGACTGGGCGGCGCGCGACTCAAGGACACCGCCGGGTTGAGCCTGACCAAGCTCTTCGTGGGCAGCGAGGGCACGTTGGGGGTGGTCACCGAGGTCATCGTGCGGCTCATCCCCGAACAGCCGCCCCGCTCCACCGTGGTGGGGATCTTCCCGGACGTGGTGGCGTGCAGCGACGCCGTCCTGGCCGTCACCCGCCGGATCCGGCCGGCGATGCTCGAGTTCATGGACAACGTCTCGATCCGGGCCGTCGAGGCGGACCTGAGGATGGGCCTGGACACCTCCGCCGGTGCGATGCTGCTGGCCCAGTCCGACCTCACCGGACCCGACCGCGCGGCCGAGACGGAGTTCATGGCCGAGGCGTTCCGCACCCACGGCGCGAGCGAGGTGTTCGCGACCGACGATCCCGAGGAGGGGGAGCAGTTCACGGTCGCGCGTCGGGCCGCGTTCACCAGCCTGGGCAAGACCGGGACGCTGCTCCTCGAGGACGTCGGCGTGCCGTTGCCCGCGCTGCCCGAGCTGGTCGCCGGGATCGAGGCGATCTCGGCCCGGCGTGATGTGCCGATCGCCCTGGTCGCCCACGCCGGTGACGGCAACACGCACCCGATCATCGTGCTGGCCGACGACGACCCGGACCGCGCCCACCGGGCCCAGGCGGCGTTCGGCGAGGTGATGGACCTGGCGATCGGGATGGGCGGGACGATCACCGGCGAACACGGCGTGGGACGCCTCAAGGCGCCGTGGCTGCCCGCCCAGCTGGGCGAGGACGTGATGGAGTTGAACCGCCGCATCAAGACGGCGCTGGACCCGCAGGGGATCCTCAACCCGGGGACGATGTTCTGACGTCACCGGGGCGGCGGTCCGCTCGCGAGGTTACTGTGCGACCTCGTCGTCGTCGACGTTGTTGTGGTCGCCGCCGCCGCCGTC
>NZ_JAALEF010000237.1:0-3472 GCF_014145245.1 Dietzia sp. B44
CGGACGGGTGCGGGCCAAGTACGGATGGACCGACGTGTCACGGTTCGCCGCCCTGGGCGTCCCGGCCGTCAATCTGGGTCCGGGCGACCCCGGCCTGGCGCACACACGGGACGAGCACTGCCCGGCCACCCAGATCACCGAGGTGGCCGAGGTGCTCCGCGCCTACCTCACCACCTCCGGCTGACCCCGACCCGACACGACCCGCGCCCGACACGGCCCGGACCTGATACGACCCCGGACCCCGCGAGCCCGGACATCACGAGCCCGGACCCCACCCCAGTAGGAGACCACCCCTGATGGCACCGAACGATTCAGTACACCTGCGCGGCCCGCTCCTCCTGCGACGGGACAAGGGCGGCGATCGCACGACCACCGACCAACGGCTGTTGGACACCAACCAGGACACCGACTGGTTGCACACCGACCCGTGGCGGGTCCTGCGCATCCAGAGCGAGTTCGTCAACGGGTTCGGCGCGCTCGCGGAGCTGCCCGACGCGGTGAGCGTATTCGGGTCCGCGCGGACCCGCCCGGGTGATCCCGCCTACGAACAGGCGGTGGAGCTGGGGCGGGCGCTCGCGGAGGCGGGTTACGCGGTGGTCACGGGCGGCGGACCGGGTCAGATGGAGGCGGCCAACAAGGGCGCGTGGGAGGCGGACGGTGAGTCCGTGGGCCTGGGGATCGAGCTGCCCATGGAACAGGGGATCAACCGCTGGGTGGACCTGGGGCTGCACTTCCGCTACTTCTTCGTCCGCAAGACGATGTTCGTCAAATACACGCAGGCGTTCGTCTGTACCCCGGGCGGCTTCGGCACCCTGGACGAGTTCTTCGAGGCCATCACCCTGGTCCAGACCGACAAGATCACCCGGTTCCCGATCGTCCTGCTGGGAGTGGATTTCTGGACCCCACTGGTGGACTGGATCCGGGGAACCCTGGTCGAGCAGGGGATGATCTCGGCGTCCGACCTCGACCTGTTCCTGGTCACCGACTCCGTGGCCGAGACGGTGGAGTACATCCGCGAGGCGCACCACCGGGCCGCGCTGACCGCCGAACAGCGTGAAGACCTGTACGGCGAGGAACACCGGGGGGTCGAGCGTTGATGGCACCGGTTCCCGGCCGTCGGGTCTGCATCTACTGCGCCTCCTCGACCCACGACCCCGGGCTGCTGCAGATCGCCACCGAGGTCGGCAACGGGATCGCCCGTCGTGGATGGTCTCTGGTCTCCGGTGGCGGCAACGTGTCCATGATGGGCGCGGTCGCCGAGGCGGCGCGGGACGGCGGAGCCCGGACCGTCGGCGTCATCCCCGAGGGGCTGCGGGTGCGTGAGGTGGCCGACACCGCTGCGGACGAGCTGGTGGTGGTCACCACGATGAGGGAACGCAAACGCGAGATGGAGGAGCGCTCGGACGCGTTCCTCACCCTGCCCGGGGGGATCGGCACGATGGAGGAGATGTTCGAGGTGTGGACGTCCGCCTCGCTCGGGTTCCATCACAAGCCGGTCGTGCTCTACGACCCGATCGGCTTCTACCGACCGCTGTTGGACTGGGTCGGCGGGCTCGTCGAGTCCGGGCTGGTCAAGCCGCAGGCGTTCGACAGCCTCGTGGTGTGTGACGACCTGGAGGCGGCGCTCGACGCCTGCGGAGGCCGGCGGTGACGCCACCGGGCGCGACGCCGCCTCCCACGCTCTGCGGGCGCCCCGTCCCGGTGGACCGACCTCTGGTGATGGCGATCGTCAACCGCACGCCGGACTCCTTCTACGACCGTGGAGCGTGCTTCACCGACGTGGCGGCGATGCACCGGGTCGACCGGTGCGTGGAGGACGGCGCGGACATCCTCGACATCGGTGGGGTCAAGGCCGGTCCCGGCGAGCTGGTGGACGCCCGGGAGGAGCTCCGGCGGGTGGTGCCCTTCATCGAGGCGGTCCGGGACAGACACCCGGGCGTGGTCATCTCCGTGGACACCTGGCGCGGCTCGGTCGCCCGCAGCGCCCTGTCCGCCGGCGCCGATCTGGTCAACGACACCTGGGCGGGGCACGATCCCGAGGTGCTGACCGCCGCCGGCGAGGCGGGGGCGGGGTTCGTGTGCTCCCACACCGGGGGTGCGGTCCCGCGCACCCGGCCCTTCCGGGTGGGATACCCCGACGTCGTCCTCGACGTGGTCTCGGAACTGTCCGCTGCCGCCGAACGGGCCCTCGCCGCCGGGGTCCCCGAGGACGGGATACTGGTCGACCCCACCCACGACTTCGGCAAGAACACCTTCCACGGTCTCGAGCTCCTGCGGCGGATGGACGAGATCGTGGCCCTCGGTCATCCCGTCCTGATGGCGCTGAGCAACAAGGACTTCATCGGCGAGACCCTGGACGCGGGAATCGACGACCGCGCCGAGGGCACCCTGGCGGCGACCTCCGTCGCGGCGATGATGGGCGCCCGCGTGTTCCGCACCCACGACGTGCGTGCGACGCGCCGCTCGGTGGAGATGGTGGCCTCCATCTTGGGAACCCGCCCACCTGCGCGAACGGTCCGCGGGCTCGCCTGACTCGGGCGGGTCCACCGCCGCGAGGCGTGTGCCAGACTGGAGGCCCGGCCCGGACCAGAGAGAGGCTCCCGCGCATGCTCACCATCGTCATCTATGTGGTGGTCACCCTGATCGTGGCGGCGGCGCTCTACGCCCTGTCGATCGTGGTCTTCGGCCGTTCGGAACCGCTGCCGGCGGTGGCGCGGGGACACACGGTCACGATGCTGCCCGAAGGGCCGCTCACCGGCGACGATCTGCGATCGGTCCGATTCGGGATGTCCGCGCGGGGGTACACGATGTCGGAGGTCGACTGGGCGCTCGAGGAGGCGGCGACGGAGATCGACAGGCTCCGCGCGCGACTCGCCGGGGAGGGAAACGTCGGGGAGTCCTCCGACGGGGCGGACCCAGAACGCGCTCCCGCGTCCGGGCACGGTGTGACGCGCTAGAATCGGCAACATCCACTCAGCGATACCGCACGTGGGCCCGGCCGTCCTCACAGGACGCGGCCCACTGCCAAGGACGAAGGGAATCGACCCGATGGCGGCTATGAAGCCCAGGACCGGTGACGGACCGATGGAAGCGGCCAAGGAGGGCCGCGGGATCGTCATGCGCGTCCCTCTCGAGGGTGGCGGACGCCTCGTCGTGGAGTTGACCCCCGACGAGGCGAAGTCGCTCGGCGCGGAGTTGACCCAGGCCATCTCCTGATCGTCCCCTGCGCTGGCGAATCGACGCACCCGGCCCACGCGGCGGGTGCGTCGATTCGGTTCCACGGAAGGTTCTCCCGATGTCCGAGGTCCCCTCGCGTCCACTCCCCACCGTTCGCGTAGCTCGCGGATCGGACCCCGCCACCGGATGGTCGCTGGTCACCCGGGCCCCGGAGGAGGGCCGACCCCTCCGCGGCCGCGCCGTGGAGGCGCGGACGAGCGCGGTCGACGGCCGGCCGGTGGTGGAGGTCGAGATC